>CAJUAC010000008.1 GCA_910583885.1 uncultured Oscillospiraceae bacterium
ACTCTCCCCTGGACGCTGCTGCGCTGGATATGCTGTCTTGTCTGCGGCATCCGCCCCGCCTCCCTACTTCATCACAGACTTAATAAACCGACCTGTTCATGGGATTTCCTGCGTCCCACCCAGGGTTCCATAGGCAGAAAAAAGCCCCGTACCTACGGTACGAGGTTCCAAAATGGCATAACGATACAGGCCGGTCTCTGTTTCTTTAAAACCGGCAGGATTTGTTATGCAGAAAACCAGGAAAATAGGCTTGCATTCCCCCATCTTTTGTGATAGGATGCTTACAGTCCTTTCTTGCACCGCAGGTAAGGACTGGTTTTTCCTTAATTTTAAGGCAACTTATTAATTTTGTCTATTTCGGGGCTAAGAAATCAGCCCTAGCCGCTCCAGCTGGCGGGCATGCTCCATCCCGGTAGAAATGAGGTAAATACGGGTCGTCTCAATACTGGAGTGGCCCAACACATCCGCCAGCTTCGCCACGTCCCGGCTCGCACGGTAGAACGTCCGCGCGAACAGGTGCCGCAGGTTGTGCGGGAATACCTTCGTCGGCGCCACATTTGCTTTTTTGCAGAGGGCTTTCATCTCCGCCCAGATCTGGCGGCGGGTGATCCCTTTTCCGCTTCTGGTGAGAAAGATCTCTCCAGAGGCGATTTTTTGCTTTTTGATATACTTTTGCAGCTTCCGGCACAGCTTCCCCGGCAGCAGGATCGTCCGGATCTTCCCCTTCAAGGCAATCTCTGCACGCCCTGACCCAATGGATTCCACTGTAATGTACTTCACCTCCGAGACCCGGATCCCCGTCGCACAAATTGTTTCAATGAGCAGTGCCAGACGGGGTTTTCCCGATCCCCTTGCCGTCTCCACAAGCCGCGTATATTCATCCTTTGTCAGCTCCCGCTCCATACTGCGAAACAATTTCCGCTGGATCTTCAGGTACTTTACACGGCACTCCGGCCACCCCATACAGTTGAAAAACTTGTTCAGCGCCGACAGTTTCCCGTTGACTGTCTCTGGCTTGCATCCCAGCCCTCGCAGGTGCTCCTTCCACCCCGACACTACCTCTTTTGTCACTGCATTTCCTCCCAGCCATGCCGCAAAGCCCTTCACTTCACGGATGTACTTCTCTATCGTGCTCCCCTCCCGTTCCTCACCATGTAAGCGCTTATAGAATACGGTAAGCTGTTTTAAGGTAATCCTTCTGTTCTCCATGGAAACCTTCTCCCATCTCATAAAAATATAGGCCTCCATTTTACCCGATTATAGCGAATAAAAAAACCTCCACTTTCCTGTTATGTCATACTGGACGATGCCCTTGTCCTGCCTGGAGCATATCCAGGGAAAAATAAAGCCTGTGGGACAGGTTATCATTGAAAAAGCGGGAAAAAGTCTGTATAATGGATATCAGCATGGAAAAGGAGGCTCTCCTGATGAAATATCTGCTCGTAATTGGGGACGGTATGGCCGATAACCCGGTCCCTCAGCTGGGCGGCCGGACGCCTTTGCAGGCCGCCAGTATCCCAACCATCGACCGCATGGCCGCCAGAGGATTGGTGGGAAGCGTGGTCAACTGCCCGAAACCGCTGCCTGCTGGCAGTGAGACGGCGATTTTGTCCATCTTTGGATGCGACCCCAGGCGGTACTTTACGGGGCGTTCCCCTATGGAGGCGGCCGCCGCAGGCATCCAGATGTTCCCCGGAGACGCCGCTTTCCGCTGTAACCTAGTTACCCTGGAGGACGGGGAGATGCCCTTGGAGGAGAAGCGGATCCTCTCCCACAGCGCCGGATCCATTGACGGCGAATCCGCTATGGCGGCCACCGGCGCACTGCTGGGCGACCCCCGTTTCGCCGCCGCCCTGGCGGCGGCGGAGATCGAGCTCCACCGCTTCCCTGCCTTCCGGCAGCTCGCTGTCCAGCACCACAGCGACATCCAAGGCATCCGCTTCACCCCGCCCCACGACCACCTGGAGGAACAGGCCGGCCCCTATTTCCCCACCGGCAACAGCCGTGCAGAGGTGTTTGCCCATCTGATGCGCCTGGCCCATGAGATCCTGAACCACCACCCGGTGACAGAGGCCCGCCGCCAGGCGGGGAAACTGCCTGCAAACGGGATCTGGTTCTGGGCGGAGGGCACTGCCGTGGCACTTCCCTCCTTCCTGGAGCAGTATGGCTGCGGCGGCGCAGTGGTCAGCGCCGTGCCGCTGTGCCACGGCATCGGGATCCTGCGCGGCCTGGAGATGGTGGAGGTAGAGGGCGCCACCGGCGAGCTGGACACCAATTTCGCCGGTAAGCTGGAAGCTGCCTGGAATAAACTGCAACAGTACGATTTTGTCTGCCTGCATCTGGAGGCCCCGGATGAGTGTACCCACAACGGCGATCTCCCCGGCAAGGTGCAGTCCATTGAGTGGCTGGACAGCCGCCTGGTCTCCCCGCTTCTCTCCCGCCTGGAGCAGGCGCACCAGGACTGCCGCGTCCTGCTGCTGAGCGACCACAAGACCCTCACCGCTACCCGGGGCCATGACGGGGATCCGGTGCCCTTCCTCCTTTACGACAGCCGGCAGGATACGGGCCGGGGCGGCGTGTATGACGAACCCTCTGGGGCAGCGGGCCCCTTGATCGCGGATGGGAGCAAGCTGCTGGACATGCTGTTTGAAAAACAGGCCGGTGAGATACGCCGTGCTTGAAATATTGATGGAGGAAAGAGGAATGAACAAGAAATTCGAGAAACTGGGCCTGCGCCCTGCGGACATCCTATTGCCCAAGGGCTGTGACATGAGCCGGTGGGCTGTGGTAGCCTGCGACCAGTTCACCTCCCAGCCGGAATACTGGGAGGAGGCTGACCGCATCGCCGGGGACGCGCCCTCCACACTGCGCCTGATCCTGCCCGAGAGCAAGCTCAACGACGCGGATGTGGAGGAGCACATCGCAGGCATCAACCGGGCTATGGAGGACTATCTGGCCCGGGACATTTTCCAGGTCCATCAGGATGCGGTCATCTACATTGAGCGTACCCAGTCCGACGGCGCAGTCCGCCCGGGCCTTGTGGCGGCAGTAGATCTGGAGCAGTACGACTATACCCCCGGCTCCGGCTCCCTGATCCGCGCCACCGAGGGCACCGTACTCGAACGCATCCCGCCCCGGGTCCGGGTCCGCAAGGATGCCCCCATTGAGCTGCCCCATGTGATGCTGCTCATCGACGACCCCCAGCACACCTGCATCGAGCCCATCACCGCCGCCACCAGCTCCATGGAGCTGGTCTATGACTTCAGCCTGATGCTGAAGGGCGGCCATCTCAAGGGCTGGAAGCTCTCTGTGGCACAGACGGACGCCTTGGCGGACGCCCTGGCAGGGCTGGCCAGCGACAGCGCCATGCGGGAGAAGTACGGCTTGTCCGGCGTCCCACCCCTGCTGTTCGCCGTGGGAGACGGCAACCACTCCCTGGCTACCGCCAAGACCTGTTATGAGAACCTGAAGAAGGTAACGCCGGAGAGCGAGTGGGCCAACCTGCCTGCCCGGTATGCCTTGGTGGAGATTGAGAACCTCCACAGCGATGCGCTGCAATTCGAGGCGATCCACCGGGTGGTCTTCGGCGTGGATCCGGAAAAGCTGCTGGCCGCCTTCCGGGAGTTCTATCCTACTGCCCGGGACGGCCAGGGTGTCGGCCACACCATCGCTTACACCTGGTCCGGCGGCTCCGGCTACCTCAACGTGCCCAATCCCCGTGTACAGCTGGCTGTCGGCACCCTGCAAAACTTCCTGGATGTTTATCTCAAGGAAAACGGCGGGGAGGTGGACTATATCCACGGCAGCCAGGTGACAGACGAGCTGGGGGCCAAACCCGGCAACATCGGCTTCAAGCTGCCCGCTATGGGCAAGGAACAGCTCTTCAAGACCGTCATTGCTGACGGCGTGCTCCCCCGCAAGACCTTCTCCATGGGCCATGCGGAAGACAAGCGCTACTATGTGGAGGGCCGGAAAATCAAATAACCCAGAAACAAACGGCCAGAGGCCCCGATGGGGGCCTCTGGCCGCTTTCTGCTGCGCCCTGGGGCGCAGGCCCTTTTTCATAGACAGGCCGCTGCCTGCACGGCAGCGCCCCAACTATGCCTCCCTGCTGCCCCGCGCCTGGTTGGCGTATTGCCGGGGGGATATCCCCTTCACCTCCTTGAAAGCCCGGGAGAAGTAGAAGGGATCCTCAAACCCGACAGAATTGGAGATTTCCTGGATGGAGTGGCTCGTCGTGGACAGCAGGGCGCAGGCCCGTTCGATCCGGTACTCTAACAGGAATCTCTTAGGGGACATCTGGAAGCGCTTCATGAAGCGGCGGTAAAGGCTGCTATGGCTGACCGAAGCATAGGCCGCCAGCCCCTCCACCGTGATCGGCGTCTCATAGTGGTTGATGATGTACTCTGCCGCCAGCAGGGCGCAGTCCGCTGCTTCTTTGCCCCGCTGCCCGCCGTGGCGGGCAGTGCGCACCAGGAAGGACAGCAGCTGGTACAGCCGCGCCGTCATTGCCAGGCTTTCCGCTGTGGAGGTACCGTAGCTGCGGTAGATGTCCTCCAGAAGGGTACGGAGCTCCCCGCTGTCCCGGCCCCGGTACACCGGCTCCTCCTCCGTCAGGTCTGTCTGCCCCATATAGCTGGCCGCATCCAGCCCGCCAAACCCCACCCACACATACTCCCAGGGCTCCTGGGCGTCAGCATAGTAGTGGATGGTGGCATCCGGATAGGCGAGGAACGTATCCCCAGCCTGGAGGTCGTAGCGCTGGTTTTTGTACAGGAACACCCCCCGCCCACCAATTACATGGTGGAGAAGGAAGTGGTTGCGCACCCCCGGGCCCCACCCGTAACTCGGGGGGCACTGTTGACAGCCCGTATTCTGGACATAGAGTGATGCCGTCCGGCGTTCCAGCTTCAGTGAATGCTTATAGATGCTGCTTTGTTGTTCGTTCATTGACATCTCCCCTCCTCTCAGATTGCCTGCCCGGGCTGACGGGCAGTGGGAGGCCATAAGGGGCGCCTCCCATATATGTATTATACATGACCTCCCCAGTACTTGTCCACAACTTCTGTCAGTTTTGACGGAACGTTGCGAAAAATTTTCTGTTTTACCCGACCAGATTCCCTTGATTTGTGAATTCTGCCAGGAAAGCCGCCGGCACTGCGCGGATTTTTTCCGATTGTGCCGTTGACTTCCTTGCACTATCATGCTACCATGCTAAAGTGCAAAAGTACAGGAAAGGAGGAAGCTGCGTGGACGTGTTCCATACCGAGGGCGCCGCCCTGCTCGTCCAGGCCATTCTCGCCCTGGAGACGGAGGAGGAGTGCCGGGCCTTCCTGGAGGACCTGATGACCGGCCGTGAGATCCAGGACTGCTCCCAGCGGATCCTGGTGGCGCGGCTCCTGCGGGAGCAGATGGTCTACAGCCGCATTGCGGAGATCACCGGCGCCAGCAGCGCCACCATCAGCCGCGTCAACCGCTGCTGCACCTACGGCTCTGGAGGCTACCGGGCCATACTGAACCGGCTGGACAGCCAGCAAAGCGGCGGGGCCCTCAAAACAGAATCACAAGAAAATCTTCATCGGGAGGAATAGGATCTCATGGTTGAATCCCCCATCTGGCGTCCAGACGAGCAGGCCAGCCTGCGGCTGCGCTCCCTCTACCACCGCCACGGCTATCTGCCCTACCGCATGAGCAAATTCGAGCCGTATGATTTATATGTACGCAATAAAAATTTCCTGGTCAGTGAGAACATCCTGACCTTCACCGACACAGACGGGCGGCTGATGGCCCTCAAGCCGGACGTCACCCTCTCCATTGTCAAAAATGCCCAGCCTCCCGCGGGGGCGCTGGAAAAGGTCTACTACAGCGAGTATGTCTACCGCACCTCCCCGGCGTCCATCGGCTACCGGGAGATCATGCAGGCCGGGCTGGAGTGCATCGGCAGCCTGGACCTGGCCGCCACCGGCGAGGTGCTGGCCCTGGCGGCGGAGAGCCTGTCACTGCTCGGCAGCGGGGAGTACCTGCTGGACCTGGGGCATATGGGCCTGGTCTCCGGCCTGCTGGAGGGCCTGGATGGGGACACGGCAGCTGCGCTCCTGGCAGAGCTGGGGCGGAAGAATACCGGCGCAATCCGCCAGCTGTGCGCCCAGTCCGGTGTGGCCCACAGCCTTGCGGAGCGCCTGTGCCGTCTGGCTCTGCTCTATGGGCCGCCGGAACAGGTGCTGCCGGAGCTGGAGGGGCTGGCACAGGGCGCGCAGGGGCGTGCTGCCCTGGAGGAGCTGGAGGGGCTGTGCGCAGTCCTGGGGCAGCTGGGCCTGCTGGGGCAGCTGCGGCTGGACTTCTCCATTGTCAACGACATGCGCTACTATAACGGCATCATCTTCCGGGGCTATCTGCCGGGCCTGGCCAGCGGTGTGCTGGCCGGCGGGCGCTATGACAACCTCCTGAGCCGGATGGGCAAGGCCGGCGGGGCTGTGGGCTTTGCTGTGTATCTGGACCAGCTGGAGCGGTTGGAGGAGGAGAGCACATACGATGTGGATGTGCTGCTGCTGTACGGCCCCGGGGACAGCCCTGCCGCCGTGGCCGGCAGGGCCGGGGAGCTGCTGGCCCAGGGGAAGTCCGTCCGCACAGAGCGGGAAGCCCCCCAGGGGCTGCGCTGGCGGGAACTGGTCCGCTTCGGGGAAGGAGAATAGGATGGAACGCATCATGAATATCGCCCTTCCCAAGGGGCGCCTGGGTGAGAAGGTCTACCAGCGGCTCAAGGCCGCCGGGTACCCCTGCCCGTCCATTGAGGAGGAGAACCGGCGCTTGATCTTCGAGAACCCGGCAGCCGGGGTGCGCTACTTCTGGGTAAAGCCCTCGGATGTAGCCATTTACGTGGAGCGGGGCGCCGCCGATGTGGGCGTGGCCGGGAAAGACATTCTGCTGGAGTACTGCCCAGATGTCTACGAGCTGGCAGATCTGGGCCTGGGCAAATGCCGGATGTGCGTGGCCGCCAAGCGGTCCTTCCGTGACCGCCCGGACCGGGTACTCCGGGTTGCCACCAAGTTCCCCCACATTGCCGCCCGCTATTATGGCTCCCTCAGCCGGGATATTGACATCATCAAGCTCAACGGCTCCATCGAAATTGCCCCTATCCTGGGGCTCAGCGATGTGATTGTTGATATCGTGGAGACAGGCAAGACGCTCCTGGAAAATGACCTGGAGCCCAGGGAGACCATTGTCCCCATCTCCGCCCGGCTGGTGGCCAACAAGGTCAGCTATAAGTTCAAGCACCAGCAGATCACAGCGCTCTGCGGCCGTCTGGAGGCGCAGCCGCTATCCCGATAAACCATACAATACGACAAGTTCGCTTATCCACTCAGTCAGGAGGATATGGGCAGATGATACAGATTTTAGACGCGGGCCAGATCCCTCTCGCAGAGATCTTGGCCCGGACAGAGGATTCCAGGGATGTGTCCGGCATTGTAGCCGGGATCATCGCGGATATCCGGGAAAATGGGGACGCCGCTCTGCTGCGGTACGAGAAGGAGTTTGACAAGGCGGAGCTGGATGCGCTGGAGGTCCCCCCGGAGCAGCTGGACCAGGCCCTGGCGGGGCTGGAGCCCGGCCTGCGGGCCATCCTGGAGGAGGCGGCGGAGAATATCCGCACTTTCCACCGCTGCCAGGTACAGAACGGCTTTCTTTTAAATGAAACAGCAGGCGTAGTGCTGGGGCAGAAGGTGACGCCTATCGAGAAGGTTGGCGTCTACATCCCCGGCGGCACCGCCCCGCTGATCTCCACAGTACTCATGGACTGCATCCCCGCCAACATCGCCGGTTGCCGGGAGATTGTTATGGCCTCCCCGCCCACGTGCGGCGGGGACGTCCATCCCGCCATCCTGGCGGCAGCACGGATTGCCGGGGTGAACCGGGTGTTCCGCTGCGGCGGGGCCCAGGCAATCGCGGCCCTGGCCTATGGCACGGAGTCTGTGCCCCAGGTGGACAAAATTGTGGGCCCGGGCAACGCCTTTGTAGCGGAGGCAAAGCGCCAGGTGTTTGGCAGGGTGGGCATTGATATGATTGCCGGGCCCAGCGAGATCCTGGTGATTGCCAGCGCCGCCAGCGACCCCAGGCATGTGGCCGCCGACCTGCTCAGCCAGGCGGAGCATGACAGGAACGCCTGCGCCGTACTGGTGACGGATTCCTCCGCCCTGGCCCATGCGGTGGCCGCAGAACTGGAGCGGCAGCTGCCCCTGCTGCCCCGGGCGGAGGCCGCCAGGGCGTCCCTGGAAGCAAATGGGAAGATCATCCTGACCAGGGATATCCCCCAGGCCATCGCCATTGCCAACCAGCTGGCCCCAGAGCATTTGGAGCTGTGCGTGGACAACCCCTTCGACTACCTGGATCAGGTGGAGAATGCCGGGTCCATCTTCCTGGGCCGCTTCTGCCCGGAGGCACTGGGGGATTATTTCGCAGGGGCCAACCACACCCTCCCCACCAGCGGCACAGCGCGCTTCTCCAGCCCGTTGTCTGTGGAGGATTTTGTCAAAAAATCACAATTTATCTACTATTCCGCCTCCGCCCTCTCCGGCGCCAGCGGCAGGATTGCCGCCTTTGCCCGGCAGGAGGGCCTGGAGGGCCACGCGCGCAGCGCTCTGGCCCGGGAGGCGCGGGAAGGAGCCGAGCAATGAGCAGATTTTTAAGCAGGCGGTTCGCCGGGCTGGAGGCCTATGTCCCCGGAGAACAGCCCCAGGATATGCAGTATGTGAAGCTGAACACCAATGAGTCCCCCTTCCCCCCTGCCCCGGCGGTGCTGGAGGCGGTGAACGCAGTGGAGATCAGCCGCCTGAATCTGTACCCGGACCCGGAGGGGAAGGCCCTGCGGGGGAAGCTGGCAGGCTTCTACGGCGTGAAGCCGGAGAATGTGTTCCTGGCCAACGGCTCCGACGAGCTGCTCAATTTCTTCTTCATGGCCTTCTGTGATGGGGAGCGGCCCGTGGCCTTCCCCGCCATCAGCTATGGCTTCTACCCAGTCTATGCCAGCCTCTACCGCCTGCCTGCCACCGCTGTCCCCCTGCGGGAGGGCTTCCGGCTGGAGGCGCAGGATTACTGCGGCATCGGGAAGAATGTGGTTATTGCCAACCCCAATGCCCCCACCGGGCGGGCCATCGGCATGGGCGAGATTGAGGGGATCGTCAAAAGCAACCCGGACCATGTGGTTATGATTGATGAGGCCTATATCGACTTCGGCGGCGAGAGCTGCCTGCCCCTGGTGGGGAAATACGAGAACCTGCTGGTCTGCCAGACCTTCTCCAAGTTCCGCTCCCTGGCCGGTGGAAGGCTGGGCTTTGCCATCGGGGACGCGGCGCTGATTGCAGATCTGGATCAGATGAAATACTCCACCAACTCCTACAACATCAACCGCCTCACCATGGCTGCCGCCATCGCCACCATTGAGAACAACAGCTACTATGTGGAAAACAGCCGCAAAATCCAGGAAAACCGGGCATACACGGTTTCTGCACTGGACGAGCTGGGCTTTGAGACCCTGCCCAGCCAGGCCAACTTCATCTTTACCCGCTGCCCCCAGGTGGAGGGCGGGGCCCTCTACCGCGCCCTGAAGGCCAAGGGCGTACTGGTGCGCCACTGGGACAGGCCGGAGATTGCGGACTGGTGCCGGATTACCATCGGCTCCCGGGATCAGATGGACGTGCTGCTGGAGAAAATCCAGGAGCTGCTGAAGGAGGTGGGATGAATGCGCGTTTCCGAGCAGAACCGCCAGACGGCGGAGACCAATATCCAGCTGCGGCTGGACCTGGACGGCACCGGTGTGGGGCAGATTGACACCGGCTGCGGCTTCCTGGACCACATGCTCACCCTCTTTGCCCGCCACGGCCGCTTTGACCTGGCGGTGACGTGCCAGGGCGACACCCAGGTGGACGACCATCACACAGTCGAGGACATCGGCATCTGCCTGGGGGACGCCTTCGCCCAGGCGCTGGGGGATAAGCGGGGCGTGGTGCGCTACGGCTCTACCCTGCTGCCCATGGACGAGGCTCTGATCCTCACTGCCGTGGACCTCTCTGGCCGGGGGATGCTGTGCTATGACCTGCACATTCCCGCCCAGAAGGTGGGCACCTTTGACACTGAGCTGACGGAGGAGTTCTTCATCGCCCTGGCCCGCCGGGGGGACATGACCATCCATGTCCGGCAGCTGGCGGGGAACAACAGCCACCATATCATGGAGGGCGCGTTTAAGAGCCTGGCCCGCTCCCTGGCCGCAGCAGCGGCTATTGATGGGCGCTTCGCCCAGGAGATCCCCTCCACCAAGGGGGTGCTATGATTGGTCGCGATCATTGACTACGGCGTGGGGAATCTCTTCTCCCTGTGCAGCTCCCTGGCCGCTATCGGGGCCGAGGCCGCCGTCACCGGGGACCCGGAGGCCATCCGCGCCGCGGACAAGCTGATTCTGCCCGGCGTGGGGGCCTTTGGCGACGCCGCCGCGCTGCTGCGGCGGGACGGGCTGGATCGCCTGATCTGCCAGGAGGCCGGCAGCAGCAAGCCCCTGCTGGGCATCTGCCTGGGGATGCAGCTGCTCTTTGACTACAGCACAGAGTACGGCCAGCACCAAGGCCTAGGGCTGATCCCCGGCTCGATCCAGCCCATCCGTGAGGTGATCCCTGGGGGGTACAAGGTGCCCCACATCGGCTGGAACGCGCTTCATTTTCCGGCTGGCCGGCCAGCCAGCCCCCTGTTCCAGCAGATCCGGGAGGGAGACTGCGTCTACTTTGTCCACTCTTTTTATGCCGCCCACTGCGAAGAGCATGTCATCGCTACGGCGGAATACGGGCCCGAGCTGACGGCGGCAGCGGCTAGGGGGAACGTATACGGCGTCCAGTTCCACCCGGAGAAGAGCGGGGATGTGGGACTGGCTATTCTGCGGGCATTCTGCCAGCTGTGAGGAGGGAAACTGATGCTGATTTTCCCAGCAATTGATATCAAGGACGGACAGGTAGTCCGGCTCTGCCGGGGGGATTTTGCCACTGTCCACCAGGTTGCGGAGGACCCTGTGTCCACTGCCCAGGTCTTCTATGACGCCGGGGCCCGCTATCTCCACATGGTGGATCTGGACGGGGCCAAGGACGGCGTGCGGAAAAACAGCGCCATTGTCCAGGCCGTGGTCCAGGTGGGCCTGCGGGTGGAGCTGGGGGGCGGCCTCCGCTCCATGGCGGATCTGGAGGCCGCCTTTGACCTTGGCGTGTGGCGGGCAGTCATCGGCTCCGCCGCCATCAGCGACCCGGAATTTGTCCGCGCCGCTGTGGCAGCCTACGGCCCGGAGCGGATTGCCGTGGGCATTGACGCGAAGGACGGCTCCGTGCGCACCGCCGGATGGGTGGAGGACTCCCATATCAGTTTCCTGGACGCCGCCCGGCAGATGGAGGCACTGGGGGCCGCCTACCTCATCTTTACGGATATCGACACAGACGGCACCCTCTCCGGCCCCTCCTGGGTGCGTCTGGAGGCACTGCAAGGGGCGGTGGGCTGCCGCATCACCGCCTCCGGCGGCGTGTCCTCCAACGCGGACCTGCGCGCACTGCGGGATATGGGGCTTTACGCCGCCATCACCGGCAAGGCGTGGTACGCCGGGAAGATCGATCTGGCCCAGGCTGTCCGGGAAGGAGGCCCCCAGTGATTACAAAACGGATTATTCCCTGCCTTGATGTAAAAAATGGCCGGGTTGTGAAGGGGGTCAACTTCCTGGGCCTGGCCGATGTCAGCTCCCCGGTGAAGCTGGCGCAGTTCTACAGCGGCTGCGGCGCGGATGAGCTGGTGTTCTACGACATCACGGCCTCCGCCGAGGGACGGGCGCTGTTCACAGACATCCTCACCGAGGTGGCCTCCACCATCTTTATCCCCCTGACCGTGGGCGGCGGCATCAACACCGTAGACGACTTTGACCGTGTGCTGAAGTGCGGCGCGGACAAGGTCAGCGTCAACTCCGGCGCACTGCGGGACCCCTCCCTCATCTCCGCCGCAGCCAGGCGGTACGGCGACCAGTGCGTGGTGCTGTCCGTGGACGCCAAGAGGGTGGACGGCCAATACCAGGTGTTTGCCAAGGGCGGCCGGGAGGATACGGGCCTGGACGCCATCGAGTGGGTCAAGCGGGGCGTCGCCAGCGGGGCCGGTGAGATCGTCCTCAACAGCATTGATACCGACGGGGTGAAAAGCGGCTTCGATTTGGAAATGCTGGCAGCGGTGTGCGCGGTGGTGGATGTGCCGGTAGTCGCCTCCGG
Organism: uncultured Oscillospiraceae bacterium; assembly: GCA_910583885.1. Classification (GTDB taxonomy): domain Bacteria; phylum Bacillota; class Clostridia; order Oscillospirales; family Oscillospiraceae; genus Pelethomonas. The sequence continues at coordinate 12,276 of CAJUAC010000008.1, forward strand.
CGGAGCTGGGTGCGCGGCGCACTTCCAGAAGCTCTTCCAGTCCCTGCCCCAGGTAGACGCGGGGCTGGCGGCCTCCATCTTCCACTTCGGGGAGGTCGCGATCCCGGATTTGAAGCGGGAACTGGCGGCGGCCGGCATCCCGGTAAGAGGCGCCCATCCGTCCCCTTGAGATGCCATGCAGACGGGGTGATCCCCCCTCTGCTATCAACACCTATCACGACACGGAAAGCCAACGGGGAAGGTTTTTTCGATCCCCCTTGGCTTGGCGGCGTACTGGGATACAGGAGGTAGCCTCATGCCGGCATTTTTTATTTTCCTGCTTACAGCGCTCTGTATCACCTGCTACACAGGGCAGACATTTTTTAACAAGATGTTTTCCGTCCATTACAAGGGGCCTGCGGCGGCGGCCACACCCGTCTATGCGGTGCTGTATGGGGCGCTTGTAAGCGCCGTTACGCTGTCCCTGGCCCAGTTCCAGCTAGCCCCTTCCAGAGAAACGGTACTATTGGGTTGTATCAATGGGGTTGTCCTGTTCCTCTATAACCTTGGTATGATCCACGCATCCCGGACCGGCCCCTATGCGTTCCAGAGCATTGTGATGCTCTTTGGCAGTATTGTCGTATGCCTGCTTTTTTCCGCCGCTTACTGGGGGGACCACCTGACATTTTTGCAGATGGCCGGGATCGCTGTGATGCTCGCCGCCTTTGTGGTTTTGAACGGCGGGGGGATCGATTTTAGGAATGTCAAAAAGGGATACTTCCTCTGGGTCATATCGCTCTTCTTTACAAACGGCATCTACGGCGTTTTGATGGACGCCCAGCAGCGCATGTATGTGCAGGAACGCAATGACATGATTATCCTTACCTTCTTTTCATCCAGCGTGGTATCCCTGCTTTACCTGCTCATCACCCAGAGGGCACGGTCCCTTCCATCCTTCCGCATGGGGAAAGCCGCCTGGGGCTTTGCGGTAGGGAGCGGCCTGTGCGCTGCTTTTGCGGTATATACGCTCATGATCCTGCTGGCGTACATCCCAAGCTACATCCTTTACACAATCTGTAACGGCAGTATCCTGGTCCTCTCGGCCATCCTGTGCAGGATTGTTTTGAAAGAAGAGATGACCAAAATGACCGTTGCGGGGATCGTGCTTTCTGCAATCAGCATGATCCTGCTGAGCATATAACTTCAGGCCATTGGGGGCATTCCCAGGGAATGAAGAATCAAACAAGACAATATGGGGGTTCCAGATGATTACGATTGATGAACTGAAATTCAACGGCCATGGGCTGATTCCCGCCATCGTGGTGGACGCACAGAGCAAAAAAGTGCTCACCCTGGCCTACATGAACCGGGAGAGCTTGGAAATCAGTATGCGGGAGGGCCGGACGTGCTTCTGGTCCCGCTCCCGCAAGGAGCTCTGGCGCAAGGGGGAGACCAGCGGGAACGTCCAGCATATTGTGGACATCACTGCCGACTGTGACCGTGACGCCCTGGTCGTGCAGGTGGACAAGGAGGGCCCCGCCTGCCATCTGGGGACGGACTCCTGCTTTAACGACAGCGTATACGCCGGGGACCGTCCCGCCCCCTTCTCCGCAGAGGGGCTCTACCGCCTGCTCCAGGGCCGGAAGGCGGAGCTCCCGGAGGGGTCCTATACCACCTACCTCTTCCAGAAGGGGATGGACAAAATCCTCAAAAAGGTGGGCGAGGAGTCCACCGAAGTCATCATCGCCGGCAAGGCTGGGGACCGGGCGGAGACTGTGTATGAGATTGCCGATTTGATGTACCATGTGATGGTGCTGATGGTGGAGATGGGCATCCCTGTAGAGGATGTGATGGCGGAGCTGGCCTCCCGCCATGTCATCGACCACAAGGTCAAGCAGGAGAAGATGACGCCATGAAGCTGCAAAACCTGCATACCCACACGATCTTCGGCGACGGCGCGGGCACGGCGGAGGAGATGGCCCAGGGGGCTATCCAGGCCGGCTTCGGCTCCCTGGGCTTCTCCGAGCACAGCCCCCTGCTGCCCTTCTATGACCCGGACCGCTACGCCATGGAGGAGGCGGTGCTGCCCGCCTACCGCACTGAGGTCCTGCGCCTTCGGGAGAGCTGCCAAGGGCAGCTGGATATCTTCCTGGGCCTGGAACAGGACTATGACTCCCCTCCCCCGGCGGGGCAGTTTGACTACCTCATCGGCTCTGTCCACAGCGTCATCGCAGACAACTGCTGCCTGAGTGTGGACAACACTCCGGAAATCCTGGCAGAGGGGGTATCCCGCCTCTTTGGCGGGGACTACTATGCCCTGGCTGAGACCTATTACCAGCGGGCCAGCCATGTGGCGGAGAAAACAGGGTGCCAGATTGTGGGCCACTTTGACCTGCTCACCAAATTCAATGAGGGCGGGCAGCTCTTCGATGCGTCTGCCCCCCGCTATGTGAATGCCGCCATCGGGGCCCTGGAAACTCTCCTCCGGCGGGATGTGATCTTTGAGATCAACACCGGGGCAATCTCCCGCAGCTACCGCTCGGCCCCCTACCCCGCCCCCTTCCTACTGCGCGCCATCCGGGAGCGGGGCGGTAGGATCTGCATCACCAGCGACAGCCACAGCCCCCGGACACTGGCCAGTGCCTTTCCCTTGGCGGCAGAGCTGGCCCTGGCCTGCGGCTTCCAGGAAACGTGGCTGCTCACAGCGGAGGGGTTCCAGGCAGTACCGCTGGAGGCGTTCCTGGCGGAGGCCCGGCGGGCAGGTGCAGCCGGAGGGGACGTATGAGAAAGGTTATTCTGGCGCCGGACTCCTTCAAGGGTACCATGTCCTCCCAGGAAATCTGCGATATCCTGGCCCAGGAGCTCTACCGGGTATGGCCCGATGCCCAGGTGGTATCCATCCCCGTGGCAGATGGCGGTGAGGGCAGTGTGGACGCTTTTCTGGCCGCTATGGGTGGGGAGAAAATTGCAGTGCCCTGCAAGGGGCCCCACTGGGAGGAGATCCAGGGGTTCTACGGCCTCCTCCCCGACGGCACGGCAGTGATCGAGATGGCTGCCGCTGCTGGTCTCCCCTTGGCGGGACAGCGGCTCCGCCCGGACCAGGCCACCACCTACGGGGTGGGGCAGCTGGTCCGGGCGGCTATCTGCGGCGGGGCAAAGCGTCTGGTGGTGGGCCTGGGCGGCAGTGCCACCAACGACGGCGGTGTCGGTATGGCAGCCGCCCTGGGCGTCCGTTTTTTCCGGGCGGACGGCGAACCCTACATCCCCACAGGCGGCACACTGGATCAACTCGTCAGGGTGGACCGAAGCGGGCTGACTTCCGTCCTGGCAGGGGTGGAGCTGTCGGCCATGTGTGATATTGACAATCCCCTGTGCGGCCCCACCGGGGCCAGCGCGGTATTCGGCCCTCAGAAGGGCGCGGATCCGGAAATGGTGTCCGTATTGGACAGGAACCTGGAGCATCTGTCGGATGTCATGGCAGAATGCCTGGGCTGCGACCTGCGGGATCTGCCGGGCGCTGGGGCCGCAGGCGGCCTTGGGTTTGGCGTGGCAGCGGTCTTGGGAGGCCGGCTGCAAATGGGGATTGAGACGGTACTGGACGTGGCCAGGTTCGACCAATTGCTGGAGGGGGCCTGGCTGGTCATTACCGGGGAAGGCTGCATCGACAGCCAGAGCCTGCGGGGCAAGGTGGTCTCCGGTGTGGCCCGCAGGGCCCAGGCCGCAGGTGTCCCCGCCATCGCCATTGTGGGCGACATCGGGGAAGGTGCTGGGTCGCTCTATGGACAGGGGGTTACTGGGATGTTCAGCATCAACCGCGTGGCACTCCCCTTTTCCCAGGCCCGGACACGCGCCCGGGAGGATCTGCGGGATACTGCCGCCGATCTCTTCCGGCTGTTGGCACGGATGGAGGGCTGAATGGCGTTGCTACACCTCCTTTCCCAACGCTTCCTCCAGTTTCCCCAGCGCGCGCTTTTCAATGCGGGATACATAACTGCGGGAAATTCCATACTCAGCCGCCAGTTCCCGTTGTGTGCGGGGCGTTTTCCCGTTCAAACCATATCGTTGTCGAATAATGTCTGCTTCCCGTTCTGTCAGGCATTTATCGACTAGCTGACGTACTCGGAAATAACTCTCTCGAGTGTCCAAATCATCCAGCATCGTATCTTCCACACCAACAATATCCATCAGGAACAGATTATTTCCATCCTTATCAGTCTCAAGTGTTTCAGATAGAGAAACTTCACCCTGAAGCTTCTTTTGACTTCGAAAGAACATGAGGACCTCATTTTCAATACATCGGGCAGCATAAGTCGCTAGACGCACATTTTTTTCTGGTTTATAACTGGAAATTCCCTTTATCAGGCCAATTGTCCCGATAGATATCAGGTCATCTTGATCTACACTTTGGGTGTAGTATTTTTTAATAATATGTGCCACCAGGCGCATATTCCGCTCCACCAGGATATTCCTTGCCTCCAAATCCCCGCCGGCACAGCGGGTCAGATAAACCTGTTCTTCCTCTGCACTTAACGGCTTTGGGAAGGAACTGGCCGTTCCCGATAAGTGCAGAGATAAAAACAGACTGCTCTTCAACAGCAAAAGTGCAGTAGACAGCATGACGCATCCTCCTCTTTGTCTGTTACTACTTTCCACACTATGTGCCCGGCGGATTTTTTAAAACTACAAAAAGCGCCAACTCAAGTTGAACTCCACAAAAAAGTGTGCATTTCTCCATTCAAACGAGATGCGTCAAACGGATCTTGTCCTGCTGGAGGCATGTAGGGAGATGGATCTTCTTTGTCCCGTTTTCCCGAAAGGCGATGACAGCAGCTTTACCCTCCCGGCACATGATTACCCCCCGGCCAAAGATTTTATGTGTGACGTCCGCCCCAGGGATATAGTCCTTCATCCAAAAAGCAATTTGCTCCTCCCCAGGGCCTGCTGGCTTCGGAGCCTGTACCTTGCGCACCGGCTTTGGTGCGGCTGCAGGCCGGCGCTCCTCGTTTAAAAACTGAGTGATAAAGGTAAACGCATCATCAGCTGGCTCTCCGAACTTCTTTTCATAGCACAAAAAGTCCAGATACTTTTTTGCCCGTGTAGTCCCCACGTAAAATAGCCGCCGCTCCTCCTCCAACGTCTGGAGATCCTCCTCCGGCAATGTCCCGCTGGACTCCGCCACAGATGGCAGCAGCCCGTCCACTGCATCGATGAGGATGACACGGTCATATTCCAATCCCTTGCTGGCATGGATGGTGGAGAGGACAAAGGGGCAGGCAGGCCGCGGCTCCTGGCTCTCGATCCGCTCCCGCAGCTCCCGAAGCCGCAGAAGGAACTGCCCCATCGTGGGCGTTTGATTGGCCAGGGCCAGGAGTACGTCCAGCTTGTTTGTGTCCCCATGCTGATCCTTTAAGTAGTCTCCATAGCCCATGTAGCGCACCAGCCGCTGGATGGCGGCAAAACTCTCCAAATACGGCAGCTTGGAATAGTGGGTCTGAATGGACTTTACCTTTCCAATCTGCCACGGCTCCAGCTCACCGCTCTCCAACAGCGTCTCGAATACAGACTTGTCCTTGCGCATCCCATACAGCAGCTTTGTTACTACAGCCTTTTTCAGCTTCAAGTCCAGCTTGTAATAAAAACGGAGGAACAGATCCTTGTTGCCGTCGTCAAACGCAAACTCCAGCATATCGGTGATGTCCCGCACCAGGGGGCTGGTAAAGAAGAAGCTCTCCCGCTGGCGGCAAGCGTAGGGCACCCCCTTCTGTTCCAGCAGGTCGATGAGAGGCAGGGCACTGTCGTTGTTGCGGTAGAGCACAGCCGTGGGCTCTTCGCAGCATTCTGCTATTTTCAGCAGATAGTTGTACTGGCGGCTATAGTCCGACAGCATAATCTTACGGATGGCCGCACCGGGTTGGTTCTCTGTGTGCATACGCTTGGGGCGGCGCCCCCGGTTACGGCGGATAAACGCATCCGCCCGCTCCACGATCGCACGGGTAGAGCGGTAGTTTGTTTCCAGCATCAACACCTTTGCGCCGGGGAATACCTGTTCAAACTCCAGCAGTGCCTGGGGCCAGGCCGCACGGAACCCATAGATGCTCTGGTCCTCATCCCCCACCATAAAAATATTCCGATGGGCGCCTGCCAACATCCGGAGGATGGCGTGCTGGATTTTGGAGGTATCCTGGGCCTCATCCACGCACAGGTAAGGCCAGCGGCGCTGGAAATAGGCAAGGATATCTGGATACTGCCGGAAGATACGGTATGTAAAAACCATCTGGTCATCATAGTCCATCCTCCTGCTGCGCAGGAGCGCCTCCTGGTACGCAAAGTAGACCTTGGGAAAATCCATTCCATCCACCTTATGGGCTTGGATCTCCGCCTCTGAGAGCATCATATTTTTGCAGAAGGTGATGTTGGTGCGGGCATCCTTCACCTGGAGGTCGCTGGGGAAAGCTGTGCCTGTGCGGATGAGCAGGTCACGGATGACACTGTTTGCCTGCCGCTCATCGTCCAAAAGGGCAAAGGGATGGGCCCCCTTCTGCCGTGCGTAGTACTGGATGACCAGCGCGCAAAGGCCGTTGATGGTACGGAAAGTGAGCTTGTCCGCAGACCCCTCCCCAAAAAAGCTGATGAACCGGGCCTTCATATCCCGGGTAGCGGCCACGGTATAGGTGACTGTGAGGATGCGCTCTGGGGGGATGCCCTGGCAGCAGAGCATGTAGCCCAGGCGCGTGACCAGCACCGTCGTCTTGCCGCTGCCCGGTACTGCCAGCAGCAGTACCGGGCCCTCCGTCTGCCGGACCGCCTCCTCCTGCTGCCGGTTTAACCGGATGGGATATTGTTTTTTGAATTCCTCGTAGTTCATGAACCTCTCCCGCTTAACAAGTGATATACCGCCATTGTATCCAATCTCCGTCCATGTGTCAACGCGGGCCCCTGGTAAGGGACAGGAAACGCTCACGTCTCCTCATCCGCATCCATCCCCTTCCCTGCCGCCTCCCCAAAGGAGATGGCCTGGCCGCCGTATTTCTGGCGGATGCGGTCAATCGCCGATTCCAGACGTTCCATCCTGGCGGCCTCCCCTGGGCGCTGGGGGGCCAGCAGATCCAGCTGCTCGTAGGTCTCCAGCCTGTCTGTCAGGGCCAGGGCCGTGACATTGATGAGCCGGATGGGGGTGGGCGGCTTCCAGGCCTTGGTAATCAGCTCCATGGCCGCGTCCAGGATCTCCCGCATCAGGTGGGTGCTGGCGGGCAGCTGTTTCTGCCGGGAGATGCTGTGGAAAGCCGCATCCTTCAGGCCGACCTGTACCGCGCCGCAGTAGAGCCCCTGTGCGCGCAGCCGGCCCGCCACACTGTCGCAGAGCATAGCCGTGCCCCGGCGGACCTGCTCCCGCGTGGTCAGGTTCTCTGGGAAGGTGCAGCTATTGCCCACGCTCTTTACCGGCTCCTTCTCATGCTGGGGCCGGACAGGGGAACGGTCCAGCCCATTGGCATACTCCCACAGCTGGTAGCCCAGCTTGCCCAGCAGATGCTCCGGCAGTGCGGGCTCTGCCTTTGCCAGCTCCCCCACTGTGCGGATGCCATACTGCCCCAGGGCCCGCTGGGCGGCAGGCCCTGCGTAGAGCAGGCTGCCTACCGGCAGGGGCCAGATGATCCCCTGCCAGTCCCCTCTGGAGATGACCGTGGTGGCGTCCGGTTTGCGGTAATCGCTGCCCAGCTTGGCAAAGACCTTGTTGAAGCTGACGCCCACGGAGAGGGTCAGGCCCAGCTCCTGCGCAGCCCTGGCGCGGATGGTGTCCGCGATCGCGGCGGCATCCCCGCCAAAGAGGTGCATACTGCCGGTGATATCCAGCCAGCTTTCGTCTATGCCAAAGGGCTCCACCAGATCGGTATACTGGCCGTAGATCTCGTTCATCTGCCGGGAGTACTGGCGGTACAGCTCCCGGTGGGGCGGCAGCAGCACCAGCCCAGGGCACTTCTGCTGGGCCTGCCAGATGGTCTCCGCTGTCTTGACGCCGTACTTCTTAGCTGCCTCATTTTTCGCCAGGATGATGCCATGGCGGCTCCCCGGGTCGCCGCAGACCGCCACCGGCTGGGTACGCAGCTCCGGGTAAGCCAGAAGCTCCACCGAGGCGTAAAAGCTGTTCAGGTCACAGTGCAGGATGACACGTTCCACTGTCCAAACGCCACCTTTTCCTTTGTTGTTATGTGCGCCGCCCCTTGAAAAACAGGGGAAGAGCCTGTATAATAGGGCACCAGGGAAATCGCAGAGAGAGGAGAGAGAGCTATGCTGCAAACTGAGAGGACCTTCCTGCGCCCCTTTACGGAGGAGGATGCAGCGGACCTATACGCCTATGCGAAGGATCCCCGCGTCGGGCCCATCGCAGGCTGGAAGCCCCATGGGAGTGTCGGGGAGAGCCTGGAGATCATCCGCACGGTCTTTTCCGCGCCCAACACCTTCGCCGTGGTGGAGAAAGGGACGGGACGGGTGATCGGATCCGCCGGGTTTGTCCGCCCCCACAAGGAGGACGTGCCGCCTGCCTCCTCTGAGATTGGCTATGCCCTCAGCGCGGACTGCTGGGGACGTGGGATTATGACAGAGGTGGTCCAGGAGCTGCTCCGGTACGGCTTTGAGGAGCTGGGCCTGGAGGAGATCTGGTGTACCCATTACCAGGAAAACAGCCGCTCCCGGCGGGTCATTGAGAAGTGCGGCTTTACCTACGCCTTTACTGAGAAGATGTCGGACGAGTTTTTCCCGGACCGCCCCACCTGCTTCTACTTCATACTCCGCCAGGAGTGGACGCAGAGAGGGGGCCGCGATGGATAGCTATCTGGTCCCGCAGGGCTTCGGCGAAGCGGAGATGGTGGAGAAGCGCTCCCGCTTCATCGGCCGCGTCTGGCGGGTGGAGAGCGAGGAGGAGGCCCGCGCCCGCATTGAGGAGACAAAAAAGCACTTCCATGACGCCCGGCACAACTGCTGGTGCTACGTGCTGCGGGAGGGCAGCGTCCTGCGCTACAGCGACGACGGCGAGCCCCAAGGCACGGCTGGCCAGCCCATGCTCAACGTATTCCTGAAAGAGGAGGTCACTAACGTCTGCTGCACCGTCACCCGCTACTTTGGGGGGATCCTGCTGGGTGCGGGCGGGCTGACCCGGGCCTACGGCGGCACAGCCAAGCTGGCCCTGGACACAGCGGGCATCAGCCGGATGCGCCTGTGGGCGGAGCTGGCTGTCCCCTGCCCCTACGCCCTCTACGAGCGGATGCGCCTGTTGGTGGAGCGCAGCGGCGGCGTGGTGGAAGAGGCGGACTTCGGCGCAGACGTGGCACTCACCGTGCTGCTGCCAGCAGAGGACGCCGCCGCCTTCCGGGAAAAGGTGACGGAGCTGTCCGCCGGGACAGTGGAGGTTCTGGAGGCGGGTGAGCGGTTCCAACCCGGTCCGCCTTAATTGGGTCATAAAGACATCGCCGTTAACCGGCAAATCCAATACAAAAGGAGTGTCTTATGACCAATCAACCCAAGAACAAACTGTGGACCTACGATTTTACCGTCATCACCATCGGCAGCCTGGTCTCCCTGGTGGGCAACACTATGGCCAGCTTTGGCATCAGCCTGGTGGTGCTCGACTACACTGGGTCCACCTTCCTCTATATGCTTTTCAACGTCTGCTACCAGCTGCCTATGCTGGTCATGCCCCTTCTGGCCGGGCCCTATCTGGACCGGATGAGCCGGAAGCGGGTCATCTATTCTTTGGACTACCTGTCCGCCGGGATCTACCTGCTTTTCTTCCTCCTGCTGCATATGGAGTGGATGAACTACGGGATCCTGCTGGCCGGGAGCATCCTCACCGGGGCCATCAACGGTGTATACATCGTAGCCTATGACAGCTTTTACCCCAGCCTGATCCCCGAGGGGAGCTTCCGCCAAGCTTACTCCGTGTCCAGTATGCTCTGGCCCCTGGCCGCTATGACCACGCCCCTGGCCGCGGCGGTATACGACCTTCTGGGCAGTGCGGAGCCCATTTTCGTGGCCAATGCCCTGTGCTTTTTCACAGCTGCCTGCTTTGAGCGGTCTATCCGCCACCAGGAGACCCATATGGCCGATGCCCCTCCAGCAGAGGGGCTGTCCGCCGCCAGGCGGTTCCGGCAGGATTTCCGGGAGGGGCTGGCCTATCTGCGGGGGGAACGGGGGCTGCTGATGATTGCCCTCTACTTTATTGCCAGCGGGTTGACCGGCGGTGCGAGCAACCTCTACCTGCCCTTTTTCCGCAGCCATGCCCACCTCTACGCTGCATGGCCCGTGGCGGCAGTCACGCTGTACGCCATCGTATCCAACTTCGACGTGGCTGGGCGGCTGGCCGGCGGGCTGATCCAGTACAAAATCCGCATCCCGGCGGATAAAAAGTACGATATTGCGGTCCGTGTCTACATCACCATCAACATCATCGGGGCGGTACTGCTGTTCCTGCCCATCCCCCTGATGGCGGCGGCGTTCTTCCTCAACGGCATCCTGGGTGTCACCTCCTACACCATCCGTACCGCCGCAACCCAGGCCTATGTGCCCGACGCCAAGCGGGCCCGGTTCAACGGGATCTTTGAAACCCTCACGTCCATCGGTACAATCTCCGGCTCCCTGGCCTCCGGCGCACTGGCGGAGGCCCTGCCAGAGCGGGGGATCCTGGTGGCAGCGAACCTGCTGTCCCTGGCGGCGGTGTATCTGTTCATCTACCGGGGCCGGGAAGCGGTCAAGCAGGTGTACAACCGGGAGGTCTAATGATTTAGAACCTGTACTCATAGGTAGGGAATGCTGGATGGGCGAGGGTCTTTTTCACCCTGCAAAGCAAAAAGCCCCAGGAATCCTTTGTGTATTTCAAGGCCTTTTAATGCAGCAGGACGGAAAAATGCCCGCCCAGACAGCGTTCAACGCCTGCGACTACAGGTTCCTATGCGTGCGCCAGCTCCGGGAAGCCCCGCAGCCGCTCCAGATCCTGCACCAGCGGGCTGCCGGAGACAAAGAGGGTGGTGTCCTCCCCGCGGTATGCATATTCCTCGAGGCCCTCCCGGCTGGCCGGGGTGAAGGCGAGCTCCACCTGGCGTACCGATGGGCCAAAGGCCTGGCAGAGCCCCAGCAGGGGGACGGGGCCGCTGGAGAAGGCATCGTATACTGTCAGGAGCTCCCCCTCCTGCTCCGCCAGGACATAGGCATCCGCCTCCGGGACAAAGAAGACCGCGTCCCGCATGGACTGGGACAAATAGAACAGCAGCAGGCCATCCGTCTCCAGCTGGAGAAGCCCCAGGCTGTGCCGCCGGGATTTTTCCCTCTGGAAGTGCTGCCAGTCCGCCGGCGTCTCCATGGGGACTGGGCGGACAGTTGGGGCGGCGGAACCGGTGACGAAGGCCCGGTAGCGGTACTCCGCTGCTGCCTGGAATCCAAAACGGGGGTAGTAGTCCAGTACCGTGTCGTTGGCGTATAGGAACACCCCATCCCAAGCCTCCCGCTCCGCCAGCACCGCCTCCATCACCCGGCGGTTGAATCCCCGGCCCTGCAGGCTCTTCCGGGTCATGACCGTGCCCAGCTGGAGGTAACGCCGCCGCTGGCCATCCAGCAGGCAGTCGATCCGGTTGACAGATACGTTGGCAGCCACCTGGCCATCCAGCACCAGGGACCAGGGGTCGTACTGGCCTCCCCAAAAGCCGTTTTGATACCAGGGTTCAAAATCCAGGCCAAAGGCCTCCCCTGCCAGCTGGTTAAAAGACTGGCGGAGACGTGGGTTATCCCGGTAGGCATGTACAATGGATGGATCCATATCAATTCCTCTTTTCTAAATGGGAAGCGGGGCCTCGCATCTGCGGGGCCCCGCTGTCTGTCCTGCGCACTAATTCAAAAAGTCCTTCAGCTTTTTGCTACGGCTGGGGTGGCGCAGCTTCCGCAGGGCCTTGGCCTCGATCTGGCGGATACGCTCCCTGGTGACGTTAAACTCCTTACCCACCTCCTCCAGGGTGCGGGTGCGTCCATCCTCAATGCCGAAACGCAGCTTGAGCACCTTCTCTTCCCTGGGGGTCAGTGTGCTGAGTACATCCACCAGCTGCTCCTTGAGCAGGGTAAAGCTGGCTGCCTCGCTGGGCTCGCTGGCGCCCTCGTCGGGGATGAAGTCGCCCAGATGGCTATCCTCCTCCTCGCCGATAGGGGTCTCCAGGCTGACGGGCTCCTGGGCAATTTTCAAAATCTCCCGCACCTTGTCTACGGGCATACTCATCTCGGCGGCGATCTCCTCCGGGGAGGGGTCGTGCCCCAGCTCCTGGAGGAGCTGGCGGGAGACGCGGATGACCTTATTAATGGTCTCCACCATGTGGACAGGGATGCGGATGGTCCGGGCCTGGTCGGCGATGGCGCGGGTGATGGCCTGGCGGATCCACCAGGTGGCGTAGGTGGAGAACTTGTATCCCTTGGTGTAGTCAAACTTCTCCACCGCCTTAATCAGCCCCAGGTTGCCCTCCTGGATCAGATCCAGGAACAGCATCCCCCGGCCCACATACCGCTTGGCAATGGAGACCACCAGGCGCAGGTTGGCCTCCGCCAGCTTCTGCTTCGCCTTCTCCCCCTCCTTGAGGTCGGCCTTGATCTTGGCCAGCTCATTGACCGGGATCTGCCCCTCATCCTCGTGCTCCAGGCGCTCCTGGGCACGGTTCCCGTCGCTCATCTTCTGGGCCAGGACGATCTCCTCCTCCGGGGAAAGCAGGGGCACCTTACCGATCTCCTTGAGGTACATCCGCACCGGGTCATCGATAGAGAAGCTGTCCACCAGGGTGTTGGGATCAACCAGCTCCTCCTCCTCGATCTCCGCGATCTCCTCCAGGCGCGGCTCGATATCATCGGCGATATCAGGGAGGATATCCTCCTCGCTGCCGATTTCAATGGACAGGGCCTCCAGGGAGTCATACAGCTTCTCCATCTGGTCGCTGTCCAGCTCGATTTCGTCGAGGACCTCCATCATCTCCGCCGAATCCAGGCGGCCCCGCTTCTTGCCGCGGGCAAACAGGTCCATGACCCTCTCGTTGGCCATCAGGATGGCGGCGGCGGGCAGCGTAGAGACGACCTTATCCGGCAGCCTGGCATATTTCTTCTCGATCTCAGCCTTCTTGGCCGCAGCCAGATCCGGCCCCTTGGTCATCTCTTCCTTCTTCTTCGTCATGTTTGCTTTCCTCCATAGCCCTTTTTCTCTTTGAATGTATCCCGCGCGGCCAGCAGGGGGTCGGTATCGGAATCCCCCCGGCGCTTATTCGCACAATCCAGTATCACGCGTATGTAGTCTGGCAGGGACCGGTCCGCATTGGCCAGCGACTCCGGTTTCTGCATCACAGCGGTCAGATGGCTCATCTCCTCCTGGGTACACGCCCCGGCCAGCGAAGCCACAGACGCATTGTGCCCCTGGCTGTGGGCCTCCAGCAGCAGGCTGTAAACCCGCCCCAGAAAGGGAGAGCTGAAATCCTCTATGGAGAGCGCCCCACAGCGCTCTGCCAGTGTCCCGTCCAGCAGGAGCAGGCGCACAACCCCCTCCTCCGCCATGGCGGAGCGCATGTCCGTGTAGCGGATCGACCGCTCCCGGGGCTGGCGCAGGGCGCTGACGTTCAGGTTCTCCCGCTGGAGCTCCCGTTTCTCCTTCCCCCGCTTCTTCCCCAGGGCCCGCTTCACCTCCAGCAGCATCGCGTCCCGGGAGATCTCCGCCGCCTGGGCGGCACGGCCTGCGTAGACCTCCCGCTCTACCGCACTGGGCAGGGAGGCGATCAGCTGGCTGATCTCGGCGGCGTAGGCAATTTTCTGTTCGCCGTCGCGGAGGTCATACTTGGCGGCCACTGCCTCCATGCGGTAGTCGATGTGGTTCTCGCTGCCGCTGAGGAGGCCCTCAAAGGCAGCCGGCCCCTGGAATTTGATAAAATCGTCCACATCCTGCTTGATGTACTCCCCATCCGCCAGGCGGCGGGGCAGCAGGAGCACCCGTACGGAGAACTCGCTGTTCTCCAGCAGGTCGATGTTCTTCTGTGTGGCCATCTGCCCAGCGGTATCGTTGTCGTAGCAGAGCACCAGTTCCTTGGTATAGCGGCTCAGCAGCCTTGTCTGCTCCACGGTGAGGGCAGTCCCCATGGAGGCCACTGCGTTGTCAAAACCGGCCTGGTGCAGGGTGATGACGTCAATGTTGCCCTCACAGAGGATAAAGTTTGGGCGCTTGGTCTTTTTCGCCAGGTTGATGCCATAGAGGTTCCGGCGCTTGCTGTAGACGATGGTCTCTGTCGTATTCATATATTTCGGCTCGGACTTGTCCAGCACCCGGCCGCCAAAGGCCACCACATTCCCCCGCACGTCGATGACCGGGAACATCAGGCGGTTGCGGAATTTGTCATAGACCCGCCCCTTCTGGTTCTGCACCACCAGCCCGGCGGCCAGCAGCTCCGACTTGGAGTAGCCCTTGGCCAGCATGGCGGACAGCAGGCTGTCCCAGCTGTCCAAGGAGGCCCCCAGGCCAAAATTCATCGCCGTCCGCCGGCTGATCCTGCGCCGGGCCAGGTATGCGCCCACCGCTGCGCCCTCTGGCTTGGCGAGGTTCTGATAGAACCAGCGGGCCGCGTCCTTGTTCAGCGCCAGCACCCGTTCCCTGCGGCGGGACTCATCCCGGCTGGTGTGGTCCTCGGGCACGTCCATATTCACCCGCTTGGCCAGGAACCGGACGGCATCTGGGAAGGTGAGGTTTTCCACCTCCATGATAAAATTCACTGCCCCGCCTCCCCGCCGGCAGCCGAAACAGTAGTACATCTGCTTATCCGGGGACACGGAGAAGGAACCAGTCTTCTCGTTGTGGAAGGGGCACAGGCCAAAATAGTTGTTCCCCTTCCTCGTCAGCGCGACATAGGAGGAGACCACATCCACAATATGGTTGCGGCTAACCAGCTCGTCCAAAAATTGCTGCGGGAATGCCACAGGCCCCACCTCCCCACGGTCCGAATCATCCTAATAACAGTATACAACGAAAAGGGCAAAAATCCTCTTTTTCACAAAAATTTTTTTGAAAATATTTTTCCGTTGGGAAACGCCGGCTATTCTTCCGGCTTCTCTGTCCAGTCGCACAGGGGCCGGAGGGCCTCGCCGGGGGCCAGTGGGAGCTGGATATAGCGGCGGTAGCGCTCCGGGCCAAACTGCCGCAGGTAGATCTCCTGGTGGCAGCGCAGAATCTCATCCTCCACCGGCAGCCGCTCCGCCCAGCAGATCGTTTTAAAATGGACGCCGAACAGGGCGCAGTCGTAGCCCAAAAACGCCGCCCCATTGCGCCGGTAAAACTCCATCCTGCGCAAAATGAGCGCATCTGCCGCCGGATCCCCGGTGGGCGCTTCCGTTTCCCCGATGAACACAGTGTCCGAGGGATAGCGGCCCCGGACCATCGCCAGCAGCTTCCCACCGATGCCGCCATTGCGCCGTCCAGCCGGGACGCACAGATAGTCAATGAGGATATACCGCCCGTCCGGATGCTTCCACAGCAGGATGTAGCCTATCGGCTCCCCTGCCCCGTCAAAGAGGCCCAGCGGGTCATAGATCCCCTGCTCCCGCATCCGCTCCATAACGGACAGGGGCTTCAGCTCCGCGGGCGGGAATGCCTCCACAAGGTCTCTCCCGTAGGCCGCCCGCAGCTCCTCCGGGTTCATTATTCTCAATTCCATGTTGCAAACTCCAGTGTCATAATCATCGCGTCCTCTTTGGGATGGGTGTAATAGCCCCGCCGCCGGCCAACCTCAGCGAAGCCCTGGCCAGCGTAAAGCGCCCTGGCCTCCTGGTTGGACTCCCGGACCTCCAGGGTGAGGAAGGCCAGCTTCTGCGCCTGGCCGTACTGCTTGAGCGCCAGCAGCAGCGCTGTCGCCACACCCTGCCGCCGTGCCGCCGGGCGGACGGCGACATTATTGATGTGGCCCTCATCCAGCACCACATGGAGGCTGGCGTAGCCCAGTAAGACGCCTGCCCCGTCCACAGCAGCCAGACCATAGGCATGTGGGTCCCCCAGCAAATCCTCCAGTATCTTCCTGGACCAGGGATCCGGGAAGCATTGCCGCTCCAGCTCCTCCATCCCGTCCAGGTGTGTGCTGTCCATAGGGACAATATGGATCTCCATAAAAACTCCTTTGAAAGAAAACTGCAACCTATATGCATCTTACAAAAAAGCCCTGTGCAGCTTCTCCTTTGTTTCTTCTCTTTTTATAAAAGAACAGAATGGGACAAGCCTATTTCGCCTCCAGCCAGTTCCTCCCGCTGTGGGCCTCCGCCGTCAGCGGGACGGCGAGGGCATACACCCCCTCCATCTCCTCCGTGAGCAGCGTCTGGACCGTGGCAGCCTCCGGCTCAGGGCACTCGACAATCAGCTCGTCATGGACCTGCATAATGAGCTTTGCCGCCAGCCCCTCCTTCTTCAGCCGCTCTGATACTTTCACCATCGCCAGCTTGATGATATCCGCCGCCGTGCCCTGGATGGGCATGTTCAGCGCCACCCGCTCCCCAAAGGAGCGCATACTGTAGTTGGAGGACTTGATCTCCGGCAGGGCCCTGCGGCGGTGGAACAGCGTCTCCACGTACCCGTCCGCCTTGGCCCGCTCAATAACGCCGTCCATGTACTGCTTGACGCCGGGGAACCGGGCAAAATAGGCGTCCATATACGCCTTCGCGTCGGCCACCGTCACCCCCAGATCCTGGGAGAGGGAAAAAGCGGAGATGCCGTAGACAATGCCGAAGTTGACCGCCTTGGCTGCCCGGCGCATCTGCGCCGTTACCTGGGGCAGGGGCACGCCGAAGACGTGGGAGGCGGTAACAGTATGAAAGTCCTCGCCGGACAGGAACGCGTCCCGCATGGCCTCATCCCCGGAGATATGGGCCAGCAGGCGCAGCTCAATCTGGCTGTAGTCCGCGTCCACCAGCACCTTGCCCTCCTCTGCCACGAACATCCGCCGCAGCTCGCTGCCCAGCTCCGTGCGGGTGGGGATGTTCTGCAAATTGGGCTCCGTGGAGCTCAGCCGCCCGGTGGCAGTGACCGTCATCTGGAAGCTGGTGCGCACCCGGCCGTCCGGGGGAATGACCTTCAGCAGGCCGTCCACATAGGTGCTCTTCAGCTTGGCGTACTGCCGGTACTCCAGCACCTCGCCTACAATGGAGTGGACGCCCCGCAGCTTCTCCAGCACATCGGCATTGGTGGACCAGCCAGTCTTGGTCCGCTTGCCGTGGGGCATGTGCAGATCCTCAAAAAGGACCTGCCCCAGCTGCTTGGGGGAGTTGATGTTGAATTTCCCAGCATAGGAGTAGATTTTCTGTTCCAGCGTCTCAATGGCCGTGGTAAGGATGCCGCCCAGGGAGCGCAGCGCCTGCGCATCCACCCGGAAACCCGCCAGCTCCATCTCCGCCAGGACGCGGCACAGGGGCATTTCCACAGTATTGTACAGCGCCTCCGCCCCCATCTCCCGCAGCTTGGGCAGCATGGCGGCATACAGTGCGTCCACAGCGGTGACATAGCTGTCCACGGCAGCCTCCGACTCGGCGGCGTTGGCCAACAAGGAAAACGCCTCCTCGCCTAAATAGAGGGGCGGCGGCAGCTCCTGGCTGAAGTAGGAGACGTGCAGGCGGTTGATGTCGTAGCGACCCGCCGTAGCATCCAGCAGATAGCCCGCCAGGGCGGTGTCAAACACGAACCCCTCCGCCGGCAGATGATTTTCTAGCAGGGTGCGGATCAGATCCTTCACCTCATGGGATACCTTTTTAATATCCGCCGAGAAGAGGTCCGCCAGCAGGCCGTTCCAATCCCCCTGGTAGCGGCTGAAAAACAGCTCCGCCAGCACGGCGGCATCCCGCCCGGTCTGGCACAGGACAGCCACAGCGGACAGGTCTGCCAGCGCCAGCAGCGACACATGGTCCGCCGCCCGCCAGGCTGCCAGCAGCCTGCGGGCCTGCTCCGGCTGTGTCACCTGTTCTACAGTGACAGCGATATCCGGCGCCTCCGCCGGGGCTGCCGGGGTCCCCTGGGCGGAAAGCCCCATCTTCTCTACCAGTTTATGGAACTCCAGCCGTAAAAAGATCTGGTACAGCTCCGGCCTGGCCGGGCGGCGGAGGTTTTCCTCCGGGTCAAACACCAGGGGCGCATCGGTGACGATGGTGGCCAGGCGGTAGCTCATCCGGGCGCTCTCCTCCCCCTCAGCCAGCCGCTTGACGGCGGCGGGCTTGGCCTCGATCTCCGGCATGGCGGCATACAGCGCGTCCACGGTCTGGTAGCGCTGGATGAGGGCCATAGCGGTCTTCTCCCCCACGCCCTTCACCCCCGGGATATTGTCCGAGGCATCCCCCATGAGTGCCTTGAGATCAATCATATGGATGGGGTCGAAGCCGTATTCCTCCCAAAAGCTCTCCGGCGTCATGTCCTTGGTGGAGGTCTGCCCCATGCGGGTGGAAACCAGCTTGACCTTGGTATGGCCGGTGATGAGCTGGAGGCTGTCCTTGTCCCCCGTCACCACCACGCAGTCCCAGCCGACTGCCTCACAGCGGCGGGAGATCGTGCCGATGAGGTCGTCCGCCTCATACCCCGCCAGCTCGTAACGGGGGATGTCCATGGCGTCCAGCACTTCCTTGAGCACGGGCATCTGCTGGGCCAGCTCCTCGGGCATCCCCTTGCGCTGGGCCTTATAGCCGTCGTAGGACAGATGGCGGAAGGTAGGCTCCCGCCGGTCAAAGGTGACGCACAGGGCCTGGGGGTCCTCCTCCTCCAGCAGACGCTGGAGGGTGGTCACAAAGCCGTAAACCGCGTTGGTGTACAGCCCCTCCCGGGTGGTCAGGGGACGGACGCCGTAAAAGGACCTGTTGACGATGCTGTTGCCGTCAATCACCATCAGTTTCATGGGGGTTCCTCCTGTATCTCAGCATAATGCATAACACGCCAGAATAGAGTATACCACATTTTGCCAAAAATACAACCAAAAAACTTGAAATAGGCTGGATTTGACTTTTTCCAGCCCATCCGCAGGGGGAATCCCCGGCACCCGGGAGGGAAGCGCCCCCATCCTGGCCGCCTTTCCCCGCAAAAAGGGGAGATCCCCCGGCGGCCAAGGCCGCACCGGGGGATCTCCAGCAATGGGATCATTCGCAGAGCAGATCGTCATCGTAATCGTCAAATTCAGGGCAGCAGCGGCGCTTTCCGCACACGGCGTTTTTCGCCGCAACAGCCTCCTCCGCCAGCTTGTCCCAGAAACCGATTACTACGCAGATGAGCCCAGCCAATGCCAGGGACAGGCCGACGATTTTCAGGACAAAACGCCATGTACTCTTCATGGTAGGACCTCCCAAATCTAAAATACTTTCTTAGTATATATCAAACCGGCGGAAATTACAATATATTTTTCGGCGGACAGTAACAAAAACAGAAAATCGTGCCAATACCTAACCGGTCGTAAAGCCATTGACCTCCGCATGGGCCACATAGGTGCCCAGCTCATCCCGGACCTCCACCTGGTAGAGGCAGGTGGTTCGGCCTGCCTTGCGGCAGGAGGCCTCTGCCAGCAGCTCAGAGCCCTTGGCGGGGGCGAGGAAGGTGATCGACACGTGCTGGGAGACTGTGACCCGCTCCGAAAAGCCGTTGGCGGCCACGGCGAAGGCAAAGTCCGCCAGAGTAAAGACTGCACCGCCCATAGGGGCGTTATTGGCGTTCATGTGCTCCGGGCGCAGCCGGAGGCGGCATACCGCCCGGCCGGGCTCCGCCTCCCAGATCTCCGCGCCGGTCAGCTTAACGGCGAAGCAGTCGGCCTGGAAGCGCTTGTTCAGTTCTGTAAGGGCAGGCATCGCTTGTACCTCGTTTCCTTATCAAATTGGATTGCTCCGTGTTTATTGTAGCACAGGCGGGCGGGCGCGGCAAGGCGTGTGATGCAGCCATGGCATGGCCTCCGCCTGGTTTGTCCTAATCAGGCAGCAGCGGGGGCCATCGCAGCACCCATATTGTTGGCATCGGTGATGCCCTTGTCCACGATCTTCCCACAGGTCACGGTCGTGACACGCGGTCCCTCGCCCTCAGCCCCCAGGATCACACAGCCGGAGGCTGTGGCTGTCCACTGTGCTGTCGGGGTGCGCTGGCTGCCGTAGGGGACCGGCATACGGTACTGCCGCTCCGCCGTGCAGAAGTGGCTGGATGTCATCGCAGCGGCCCGCTGGGCAAAGCCGCCGGCGATGAGCAGGGAGCCCAGGGCCAGGGACTCCCCCATGGTGGAGCAGGCGCCGTAGAGGCCATAAAAGGGGATGCCAAAATCCCGCAGGCCAAAGGATGTGCCGATGCACTGGTTGAGCAGGTCCCCGGCCAGGATATAGTCCAGGTCCTCCGGGGAGAGGGTTGCCTTCTCCAGCGCCTTGCTCAGCGCGGTCTTCTGCATGGTGCTCTCCGCCTTCTCCCAGGTCTTTTCCCCGAAGAAGCTGTCCTCGCACAGGTGGTCAAAGTAGGCGCGCAGCGGTCCCTCCCCCTCCTGCCTGCCGCCAACGGCGGCGTGGGAGAGGATGACGCTGGGCCGCGCAAGGGCGACTGTCTGCCGCCCCAATCGGTTCTGCATTGTCTCGCCTCCATAAAACCAGAATGCCGGGCTTTTCCCGGCCCGTGACGTTATTCTGTACAGTTTTCACCAGAATATGAATGGAGGCCGGATGCACCAGCCTCAGCGGATGGTGGGATGCTCCCGCCGGATACATAAAAATGCTCTGAGAATCAGTTGAACAGAGCTGCAAGCTGTGGTATGATGGTGGAAAACTGTGTGGAAACCGGTTGTCTGCTTTCCTCCGTATTCCGCAATTTTCCCGTTTTTGTAGGATTCTTGATATTGAAAACTGCGGCGGAGTGTTATATAATTTTGTTCAGATTATACAGATAGCTGGGGGGATATCATGGCGGGGCTGGAGCTGGTCGTAACGGCGCAGCAGGGCGGGCGGACGGTCCGTTCCCTGCTCAAGAGGGAGCTGGGCCTTTCTACCGCCCGTGTCAACCGGTTAAAGCGGACGGAAACCGGCCTGACTGTAAACGGTGCGCGTGTGTTCACCAACGCAGTCCTGCAAGAGGGGGATCGCCTGGCGGTAGACCTGGATGCGGCGGAGCGCCCCTCGGCGGTGGAGCCCATCCCCATGGAGCTCCCCATCTGCTATGAGGACGACTCCCTGCTGATCCTGGACAAGCCCGCGCCCCTGGCGGTGATCCCCTCCTCGTTGGCCCCCCAGGAGCCCTCCCTGGCCTGCGGCCTGGCATACTATCTGGGCCCCACTGCCGCCATCCATCCGGTCAACCGGCTGGACCGTGGTACCACCGGCCTGATGGCTGTTGCCAAAAACGGGTGGGTTCACGACAGGCTGCGCCGGCAGCTCCACAGCGGGGCCTTCTCCCGGCAGTACCTGGCTGTCTGCGTGGGCGTACCTCAGCCGCCGGCTGGGACAGTGGACCGCCCGATTGGCCGCGCCCCCGGTTCCGCTGTGAAGCGGCAGGTTGACCCGGCGGGCCAGCCGGCTGTTACGGATTACCGGGTGCTGGAGACAAGTGGGGCGCTGTCCCTGGTGGAGCTGGCCCCCCGTACCGGGCGCACCCACCAGCTCCGTGTCCATATGGCCAGCTTGGGCTGCCCCCTGGCGGGGGATTGGCTCTATGGCGTGGAGGACCGGCTGCTGATCGCCCGGCCCGCGCTCCACGCCAGAAGCCTGGCGCTGCTGCACCCTGTCACCGGCCGGCCCCTCTCCCTGTCCGCCCCCCTGCCGGCAGATATGAAAAAACTACTGGAGCGATGAGCTATGTCCGAGCTGATTTTTCTTGACCTGGAGTGGAATACCACCTTTTACCGCAGCAAGGGCGGGGAGCGCCTGCCCTTCCACGAGCTGATCGAGGTGGCCGCCATCAAAGTGGAGCAGGATACCGGCGCTATGCTGGACTCCTTCCACAGCTATATCCATCCCAAGGTGAGCCGCAAAATTGAGAGCCGTACCTACCGGCTGCTGCCCTATGAGCGGGAAGAGCTGCGGGAGCTGCTGGGCAATGCCCCTGGTTTCCTGGATCTGGGCCCGGCCTTCCTGCGCTGGTGCGGGAAGGACCCCGTATTTGTCGAGTGGGGCAACAACGATGTGGAGGTGCTGCTGAAGAACTTCGAGTTCCACAGGCTCTCCTTTGACGCGGACTGGAAGTGCGAATATTTCGACCTGCAATATGTCTACCAGAAGCTGTTGGACGGCAACCTGGGCTGCCAGCCCTCCCTGGAGAAGGCGGTGACAGAGCTGGAGATGGAGACGGACCTGGATTTCCACAGCGCATGGAATGACACCTATTACACGGTCCTGGTCTACCAGACCCTGCTGGACCGGTTTGACAACCTCTCTCTCTTCCGCCGCCCGCCGAAGCAAAAGGGCCTGCCGCCCCTCTGGGAGCTGGCGCTTGGCTCCTTCGATACCCGCTGGGCCTGCAAGAACCGGCCCGAGATTGCCCACCCCGTGTGCCCCCTGTGCGGGCAGCCGCTGGCCGCCGGGCGCTGGGTGCGCACCACACCCACAGAACAGGTCCTGCGCTGCAAATGCCGGGAGCACCGCCGGCTGTACCTGGTTGTCACCACGGAGAAGGACGGCCTCCAGTGGGCTGGCAAAGCCACCATCTACAAGGATGCCGGTCCGATTGCCGACCGCTACCGCAAAACCTGCCGCAAGCTCCAGGAGCGCCGGCAGCGGACCAGCGTATAGGGCCTTCGGCTGCGCTGGTATACATTGGAAAGGATGTGTATGCGGTGAATACTGTCGAGCTGAAGCCATATGAGAGCAGCTACGAACCAATTGTCCTTCATGACATTATTGCGTTTTGGAAGACCCATTATGCGGATGACACGCTGGATGACGCCCGGCGCGACCTGGAAAACTGGACCGGCCCCAGCCACGAGCTGTATGTCATCCTTTTTGACGGCAGTGCCGTGGGGTTCCTCCACATGGGCAGCCGGGGCGGCGCCTGCGACTGGCTGGAGGATATATTTGTCCGGGAGGAGTACCGCAGCAGGGGCATCGGCGGGCAGGCGGTCCAGCTGGTATGGGACGCGCTCCGGGCGCAGGGCCTGGAAACCATGTACCTGGAGGTTGTCCCGTCCAACGAGGCCGCGCTCCGGCTCTACCACAGGCTGGGCTTCTGCAACCTGAACACGGTGACGCTGAACCGCTCTGTTAAGCAAAAATCCCAGGTAGGGACAGAGACTATCCACGGCCTGCCCTTCAAAACCTACCGCCCCCACCAGGGCTGAGGCTGGGTGAGCTGTGCCATACGGATCAAATAACAGGGCCGGGACCGCCCATAAGCGGTCCCGGCCCTAAGAACCTGTATTCCCAGGCTGGGAATACAGGTTCTTAGCATCTTAAATCCCCTGGCTCCAGACCAGCGCCGCCGTCCCCACCGCCAAAAGCGCGGATACCCCCGCCTGCACCGCTTTCCCAGCCCAGTGCCAGCGGAAGGAGAGCCCTGCTGGGGCGGTGACGGATAAGGCCTGGCAGTGGACAGACAGGCCGCCCCACCCCACGATGGCGGCAGCGGCGGCCCACCCAGCCTGCCCCGGGGTGAGGGCAGCCATCCCCGTCACCATCTCCAGGGCCCCCAGGGCAAGGGCAGGCAGTTGGATGGGCGGCAGGGCGGCCAGTACCCGGAAGAGGACCACAAAGGCGCAGATGTTGATTGTAGACGCCGCCGCACCGGACACAGCAGTGGTCAGCGCCTGTGGGAACGGCACTACCTTTACCGGCAGGCTGCTGCGCAGGAGGGCCGGCCCCCGGTCCCGGCTGAGGCGGCAGAGGAACATCCCCGCCAGCAGTGCGGCAGCGGTATGGAGCAGGTACAGGTACACCCCCGCGCGGGGATCCCCCAGGACCCCTGTACCCACATAGCCCAGGAGGAACGCGGGACCGCAGTTGTCGCAGAAGCCCAGCAGCAGCTCCGCCTCCTGGCGGGTGATCTGGCCCTGGGTGTAGAGGTCGGCGGTGGTCTTGGCCCCAGAGGGGTAGCCGCCCAGCAGGCCAGTCAGCAGCGGCAGGGCGCAGATGCCCCGCAGGCCGAACATCGGCCCCATAAAGGGGGCGCAAAATCCTTGCAGCCGTTCCGCCAGCCCCAGCTGGAGCAGCAGGGACACCACTGCGAAAAAGGGGAACAGGGACGGGATTACCGTCCGGGCGCACAGGCCCAGCCCCTCCCGGACAGCCTGGGTGGATGCCTCGGGCCGGAGGAGGAGCAGTGCGCCAACTGATAGGGCCGCCAGCAGCGGCAGCAGCTTTTTCATCATCATCACCAGCAGAGACTATGCCTCTGGGGGACAGGTTATACCTGTCCCCCAGCCTTCTGGCAAAAATTCATCAAATATTCATTCATTTCCCCTTCTGTTTGATATAATATCCGAAAGACAGTGGCCCTTTGGGGTATTGCCCCGGCTGCGGATACAGGTTCCCGCCAAAGGAAGGGTAAAAAAACGGACAATTTATCAAATTTTTCTTGACATTCCACCGGATGGATGGTTTATATTGCCCTCATCAGGTCGGGAAATATCCACATGCCTGGCGCATATCCTTATTGGACAGCCCGTTGCGCCGGGCCGCGGTTCCAGCCAGTTAAGGCTGTGTTGAGATTTGCCCGCTAAGATATGCTTGTCTAAAACAAACAGGACTGGGAGGTATCGTTCATGCTGCAATTCAGGAAAAAAAATGACGGCGCCGGGGCAGCTGTGAAAAAGCCGCTGAAAGCACGGCTGGCTGGGAAAGGGAAGCTGATCGCCGGGGTGTGCCTGGCGGTGGTAGTTGCCGCCTTTTTCCTATTCCGCAAGGACGCGCGGGCCGGTTCGGCAGTGCTGGACCTCTCCGGCACCACTGTGCTCCAATATATGGACATGGAGGACAGCATCTCTGCCACCGGAACCGTGGAGAGCGCCCAGAGCATGATGGTCTATTCCACCATGGCCTACACAGTCCAGGACGTGCTGGTGGAGGTAGGCGACTACGTGGAGGAGGGCCAGCTCCTGGCCCAGCTGGATGGGCAGAATATCCTGGACTCTATTGAGAGCCAGGAGGCCAGCCTCAGCGCCTCCAGCGGCACCAGTGCCGCCTCCATCGCCGCAGCCAAGGACAACTACGAGCAGTATAAGGCGGCGCTGGAGGGTGGGCTCAACAGCAGCATCCTCAGCGCGGAGAGCGCCGTTACCAACGCCTATAACAGCTATACCTCCGCAGTCAATACATACGAGCGCTACAAGGAGGGGCTGGATGCCGGGGAGAATACCACCCTTCTCAACCAGGAGGCGTCCCTGCGCAGCGCCCGCACCGCCCTGGAGAGCGCCCAGGAGACCTACAACAACACCCAGGAGGATCTTTACGACGCAGAGGGCGACATCCGCGATGCCCAGGATGACTTGGCGGATGCAGAGGACGGCCTGGCGGACCTGGAGGACGATTTGGCGGATGCAGAGGACCGTCTGGACCGCTGCCAGTGGGAGCTTGACCGGATGGGCAGCGGGGACTACACTGCCCGCATCACCCAGCTGAAAAACACCATCACCACCCTGACTGCCCAGCTGGAGGGGGAGGCGGATCCCGCCGTGCTGGCCCAGCTCCAGCAGCAGATCGCCGCTGCCCAGTCGGAGCTGGAGCAGCTCTCCAACGCCGCCAGCCGCCAGGCGGCCCTGGCCCAGGAGGCCACGCAGCTGAGCACCGCCGTGGCCCAGCTGGAGGGGAAGGTCGCCAGCGCGGAGGCTGCCGTCTCTGCGGCGGAGGCCAAGGTAGACCAGGCCATCGCCGCCCGGGATACCTACCAGCGGCAGCTGGCCACCACAGAGCGGACCATCGAGAATGCCACGGAGACCTACGCCGCCGCCATCGTCCAGTACAATGCCGCCGTCACCAGCGTGGACAACGCCCTGGCCGACTACGCTACCGCTGTGGAGACGGCCTACAGCGCCTATCAGACTGCCCAGGCCAACCTGCAAGCGGCCAATGTCTCCGCCCAGAACCAGCTGGAGTCCTACCGCAACAACCTCAACAGCGCCTACGCCAGCGCCAACAAGGCCGTCAGCGAGACGAGCCTGCGCCAGCTGCGGGCGGACCTGGACAGCACGGAGATCACCGCGCCCACTGCCGGGACGGTAACAGCCGTATACGCAGAGGTGGGCTCCTCCGGCTCCGGCCTCCTGTTCGTGATCGAAGATGTGAACGATTTGGTGGTGGCGACCAGCGTGAAGGAGTACGACGTGGGTTCTGTGCAGGAGGGGATGAAGGCCATTGTCAGCGCCGATGCGGTAAAGGGGAAAGAGATCGAGGGGGTCGTCACCAGCATTGCCCCCACGGCCAACAAAACCAAGCAGGGCCTTACCGACACCAGCGGCGACGCAGTTTTTGCCGCTGAGGTGAAGATCACCACCCAGGACTCCGGCCTGAAGATCGGCATGGAGGCCCAGCTGGACTACATCATCGCCCAGCAGGAACGGGTACTGGCTGTGCCCTACTATGCAGTCTACCAGAACGTCAGTGGACAGGACTGTATCATCGGGGTGCTGGAGCAGGAGGATGGGACCTACCTGCTCACGGAGATCCCCGTCACCACCGGCATGGACGACGACTTGGACATTGTTGTTTCCGGGGAGGGTGTGTCGGAGGGCCTGCGGGTCGTCACGGAGGCGGACGAGTACCGCCATCTGCTGGGCCAGTCCCTGCCTTCCGGGAAAAAACCGACCGGCATGGACGTCATGATGGCAGGTGGCATGTGATGGGGGAGACACGCAGCCTCATCGAGATGCGGGGGATTATCAAGCGCTTCTACGTGGGCCAGCCCCACGAGCTGGAGATCCTCCACGGCATTGACCTGGATGTCCGGGAGGGGGAATTTGTCGCCATTGTCGGCGCATCAGGCTCCGGCAAGTCCACGCTGATGAATGTCATCGGCGTATTGGACCGGCCCACCCTGGGCAGTTACCTCCTGGATGGGACAGTAGTGGAGAACGCGGCAGACGCAGAGCTCTCCTCCATCCGCAACCGGAAAATCGGCTTTGTGTTCCAGAATTTCAACCTGATCTCCCGTACCAGCGCCCTGAAAAATGTGGAGCTGCCCATGATGTACGCCGGGGTCCCCCAGCGCCAGCGGACAGAGCGGGCCAAGGAGCTGCTGGAGATGGTGGGCATGGCAGACCGGATGGCCCACCAGCCCAGTGAGCTCTCCGGCGGCCAGAAGCAGCGGGTAGCCATTGCCCGGGCCATGGCCAATGACCCGGCCATCATCCTGGCCGACGAGCCTACCGGCGCGCTGGACAGCAAGACTGGCCGCCTGGTCATGGACCTGTTCCACCAGCTCAACCAGGAGCAGGGGAAAACCATCGTCTTCATCACCCATAACCGGGAGCTGGCGGAGGAGACAGGACGGATGCTGACCATGCGGGATGGCCTGCTCTACCATGAGGACGAAGGGGGTGATTGACCAGTGGGTTTTTTAGAGAGTATGCGCCTTTCCTTTGAGGGCCTGCGCTCCAATAAAATGCGCTCCCTGCTGACCATGCTGGGTATCATCATCGGGATTGCCGCCGTTATCGGCATCCTCACTGTAGGCGATGGCCTGTCCAGCTCCATCACCGGGACCATGAGCGGCATGGGGGCCTCCACCATCTCCATCTCCCTGCGGGAGAAGGAGTCGGACATCCCCATGGCTGGGATGATGGGCGTGATGAGTACGCCTGATGACGGGGATCTGATCTCGGAGGAGATGATCCTGGAGATGCAGAAGCGGTACGCGGACGACATTTCCGCCATCAGCCTCTCGGAGAGTGCCGGCAGCGGCCGGGCCAAGGATGGGCGGCTCTATGCCAATGTAAGCATCACCGGCGTTAACAACGGCTACTTTACCGCCGAGGATATGGATCTGCTGGCCGGGCGCTTCCTGGAGGACCGGGATGACGAGGGGGGCCGGATGGTCTGTGTGGCCAGCGACAAGCTGGTGGGCAACATGTTCGGCGGCGACCTCCAGGCGGCCCTGGGGAGCGAGATCTCTGTGGAGGCTGGCGCAGACCGGCTGCGTCTGCGGATTGTAGGGGTCTACAAGTATGAGGCGTCAGCTTTCTTCATCTACACCGGTTCGGACCGGGATCTCTCCACCGCCCTCTACATCCCCCTTTCCGTTGCCAAACGGCTGAGCGGCAGCGGGGATGGCTTTTCCAACATCACCGTACTGGCCCGCGCGGACGCGGACAGCGCGTCCGTGGCAGCCCGGCTGGAGGACTTCCTGGGCCGCTACTACCGGCGCAACGATGACTACACCATCTCCGCCACCAGTATGGAGAGCATCATTGCCTCGGTCAACGACATGATGGGCACCCTCTCCATCGCCATTGCCGTTATCGCGGCCATCTCCCTGCTGGTAGGCGGCATCGGCGTGATGAACATCATGCTGGTCTCTGTGACTGAGCGTACCCGGGAGATCGGTACACGCAAGGCCCTGGGCGCCACCAACGCCAACATCCAGATGCAGTTCGTGGTAGAGAGCGCCATGATCTGCCTGGTGGGCGGCATGATTGGGATCATCCTGGGCGCGGCGTTTGGGTATCTTGGCAGCACGCTGCTGGGGGTGCCTACCCTGCCCGATCTGGGCAGCGTTGCGCTGGCGGTTGGGTTTTCCCTGGCTGTAGGGATCTTCTTCGGGTACTACCCGGCCAGCAAGGCGGCAAAAATGGATCCCATTGAGGCGCTGCGGTACGAATAAAATGTCCAGCAGGAATGGAAAAGCTGCCAGGAGAACCCACAGGGCTCTTCTGGCAGCTTTTTTAGAGCCTGTATTCACAGGCGGGGAATGCTGGTTCTTATTCTTCCTCCTGGCCAGCCAGCTCCGGGGCGTATTTTTGAAAGGCCCGTTCAAAGAAGAGGGAGGCCAGCAGCATTGCCACAGCCGGCATGAACAGGGCAGGCCACCAGTTGGCGATGCAGAAGGACGCCGTCTCCACCGTCAACAGCACGACCACCACTGTGGAGGGCAGATGCCGCACCGCCAGCTGGAGGGCTGTGACAAACAGCCCCTTTACGCCGAAGGTGAACCGCCCCAGCAGAGGGAACAGCCAGCAGAGAACCCCTGCCGGCAGGAAAAGGGCGAAGTGGTAGATAGCAAACAGGAGATCTGCCGTGCCCGTCCCGATGGAGGCGCGCATCACCGTGTACCCGCCCGCCAGCACCGCCCCAGCCGCGCAGCACAGGAGCGTGGCCAGCCCCCCTACCTTGAGGTTCCCTGCAAAGGAGCGGAGGTATCCCCCGAACGCGCCGGGTTCCCGGCCGCGGACGTACTTGACCACCGTATAATAGAGGGCGGCGGTGGCGGGCCCGATGGTGATAAGGGGCAGGCACAGCAGCAGCCACAGGATGGACAGGCCCACCACGTCCACCATCGTGCTCAGCCAGGCCCACACCCCTTTCTCCGGGTTAAAAAATCCATTCACAGCAGCACATCCTCACATCGTCCGCTGGGCCAGCGTCTTGCCTACAGCCCGGCGGCAGTGCTCCGCCCCCTCCGGATCCCGGCGGACAAATTCACTGAGCAGGACATCCACTACATACAGCTGGGCAATCAGGGCGGCGGTGGATCCGAACTGCATGGGCTGCTCATTGGGGCCGCACAGCAGCACTGTGTCGGCGTAGGCGCTGGCAGGGGAATTGAGGAACCGTGTGACCAAAATCAGCTTTGCCCCCCGGCTTCGGATGGTCTCCGCTGCTGCCATTACCTCGTGGGTCGCGCCGGAGTAGGAGAAATAGAGTACAACGTCCTCCGGCGTGAGGGTGGAGAGGATCACCGCCTGCAAGTGGAAGTCCTGGATGGTCTTGAACTTGGCAGAGGTGGTGGAAAACTGGGCCCAGGCCGCCAGGGACACGATGGAGTGGTTTCCCTGGCCTAAGCAGACCACCTGCCGGGCCCCCAGCAGCAGCTCCACCGCCTGGTCAACAGCAGGCTCTGAGAGCATATGGTAGGCCTTGTTCAGGGTATCCTGGGCGGTACGCAGGACCTTGCCCATTACTGTGCCTGGTGTGTCGTCCGGGAGGATCTCCCCCGCGACAGCCGCCGCCTCCGGATCCGGCCCGGTCATCAGCGACGCCCGGGCCAGCTCCAGCTTGAAGTCGTTGAAGCCCGCCAGCTTCAGCTTGCGGCAGAACACCGATATGGTGGACACCGCCACCTCGCACACGGCGCTCAGGTCCGTGATGCTGATGTACTGGGTCTCCTTCTGGTGCTCAAGCACATAATCGACAATCTTCCGCTCGGATCTGGTAAAATTCTCATACTCCAGCAGCATGAGTGCTACGACATTCTTTCCCACAGAGCTCCTCCCCCCGATATGCTGTCACGGCAGTCCCCGCAGCAGCGGTGATTACCCGTTCTGCGCCGCGCCGCCGTGGGGCTTGAGCACCACATCGTGGTAGCCGCCCTCCACAATGGATGTGGCGGACACCAGTGTCAGGCGGGCGTTCTCCTGGAGCGAGGGGATGGAGGTAACGCCGCAGTTGCACATGGTGGATTTCACCTTATATAGGCTCTTGGCCACATTGTCCTTGAGGGGCCCGGCGTAGGTGACATAGGAGTCCACGCCCTCCTCGAAGGCCAGGCCGCTCCCGCCGCCCAAATCGTAGCGCTGCCAGTTCCTGGCCCGGTTGGAGCCCTCCCCCCAGTACTCCTTCATGTACTGGCCGCCTACCAGGACCTTGTTGGTAGGGCTCTCGTCAAAGCGGGCAAAATAGCGGCCCAGCATGATGAAGTCCGCCCCCATGGCCAGGGCCAGGGTCATGTGGTAGTCGTGGACAATGCCGCCGTCGGAGCAGATGGGGACATAGATGCCGGTCTCCCGGAAGTATTCGTCCCGGGCGGCGGCCACCTCAATGAGGGCAGTGGCCTGCCCCCGGCCGATGCCCTTGGTCTCCCGGGTGATGCAGATGGAGCCGCCGCCAATGCCCACCTTCACAAAGTCCGCACCGGCCTTGGCCAGAAACAGGAACCCGTCCCGGTCCACCACATTGCCCGCACCAACCTTGACGCGCTCACCGTAGCGCTCCCGGATAAAGGAGAGGGTCTTCTCCTGCCAGCAGGAGTACCCCTCGGAGGAGTCGATACACAGCACATCCGCCCCCGCCTCAATGAGGGCTGGAACGCGCTGCTCATAGTCCTTGGTGTTGATGCCTGCGCCCACCATATAGCGCTTGTGGCTGTCGAGCATTTCGCCGGGGTTCTCCTTGTGCTGCTCGTAGTCCTTGCGGAAGACAAAATAGAGCAGGCGGCCATCGGCACTGACAATGGGCAGGGAGTTGAGCTTGTGATCCCAGATAATGTCGTTAGCCTCCTTCAGGGAGGTGCCCTCTGGGGCGGTAATCAGGCGGCTGAACGGGGTCATGAAGTCCTCCACACGGGTGGCGGGATCCATACGGCTGACACGGTAGTCCCGGCTGGTGACGATGCCCAGCAGCCGCCCCTCGTTCGAGCCGTCCTCGGTGATGGCTACAGTGGAATGGCCGTTGCGTGCCTTCAGCTCCAGTACATCCCGGAGGGTGGCCTGGGGGGAGAGGTTGGAGTCGCTGGTGACAAAGCCGGCCTTGTGCCCCTTGACCCGCGCTACCATGGCAGCCTCGCTCTCAATGGACTGAGAGCCGTAAATGAAGGACAGCCCGCCCTCCTTGGCCAGGGCGACAGCCAGGGTGTCATTGGACACAGACTGCATGATGGCGGACACCAGGGGGATACTCAGGGCGATGGGGCAGTCCTCCTGGCCCTTGCGGTACTTGACCAGAGGGGTGCGCAGGGAGACGTTGGCGGGGACACAGTCAGGGGAGGTGTAGCCCGGGACCAGCAGGTACTCACTGAAGGTATGGGAAGGTTCGGTATAGTAGAAAGCCATGGCAGGATACTCTCCTTTATCTAATGTGACGGGCATTTTTTTGATTAGTCATCATGGTATCATGATGCGCGTAGTTTGTAAAGGTAAAAGTCAGAAAAAAAGGGGATTCCCCGCCCTTTCCTGCCCTCCGCCTCCTGTCCAGCAGAAAATATCGCAGCTTCTGGCAGATTTTTCTTGCAAATGGGGCGGTATGCGGTATAATATAGGTAGAGATCCTAGGGATCCATCCTGAAAGAAGAGGTGAGTTGCATGGACAAGGAGAAAAGCAAGAAAAAACTGCTACTGGCGGTCATCCAGGGCGACGACTATCCCGATACCGTGGACGACTTGAACCGCAGAGGGTTCTTTGCTACGGTTCTCAGCTCCACCGGTGGCTTTTTGAAAAAGCGGAGCATGACACTGATGATTGGTGTGGAAGAGCATCAGACCCAGGCCGTGCTGGACATTCTCAAAAACTGTGCCGGCCGGCGGCAGCAGATGACGTATTCTAACCTGTCCATGTCGCCGGGAGGCCCGAACCCCTCTATCCCCATGATGCCGGTACAGATGAGCGTAGGCGGCGTGGTGGTCTTTATTATGGATCTGGAGGACATACAGAAGTACTAAGCGCCTGCCGCTATATGGAAATGCCCGCCGCCCTGTTGGGACGGCGGGCATTCTGCATGTCAAAAAGCTGCCGGCTGTTTCGAGAGGGCGCCTTTACAGGATATGGACAGACTCCGGGTCAAATACCAGGGAGCAGGCCTCCCCCACCCGGTAGATCCGCTTATTCTTGGGGTTGTAGTCTGTCAGCTTCACCAGGGTCTCCCCTACCATCACGTGATAGTTCTGGTAAGAGCCCATGAAACAGGAGAGCACTACCCGGCAGGCCAGGCCCCCCTTGTCCGCCAGCTGGGCGGATTCCGGGCGCAGTACCACCGTATACGTCTGGCCCGCCTGCATCCCCGCCTTGGCGGGTACACGGGTCTGGTTGCCCTCAATATCCAGCACCGCATGGCCGCCGTCCTGGCCGGACATGACGCCCCGGAGGAAGTTGGCCTCGCCGATGAAGTCAGCTACAAACTCGCTGTTGGGATGGTAGTAGATCTCCTGGGGCGTGCCCATCTGGGCCACGACACCCTTGTTCATGATGATGATGTTATCCGAGAGGGCCATGGCCTCACTCTGGTCGTGGGTGACATAGATGGCGGTGATCCCCACCTCCTGCTGGATGCGGCGGATCTCCGTGCGCATGGAGACGCGCAGCTTGGCATCCAGGTTGCTCAGCGGCTCGTCAAAGAGCAGGACTGATGGCTCAATCACCAGGGCCCGGGCCAGGGCAACCCGCTGCTGCTGGCCGCCGGAGAGCTGGTTGGTCATGCGCCCCTCCATCCCTGTCAGCTCCACCAGGTCAAGTATGTGCATTACCCGGCTGTGGATCTCCTCTTTAGGGACCTTGCGCAGCTTCAGGCCGTAGGCTACGTTATCAAACACATTGTAGTGGGGCAACAGGGCATAGCTCTGGAACACCATGGCAGTGTCCCGCTTGTTGGGGGTGAGGGCGTTGATGGCCTCGTCCCCTAAGTAGATCTCCCCCTCGTCAGGGCTCTCGAACCCCGCGATCATACGCAGGGTAGTGGTCTTGCCGCAGCCGGAGGGCCCCAGCAGTGTGACGAAGGAGCCGGGCGCAATGGTCAGGGAGGTGTCCTTCACCGCGTAGAAGTCCTTGCCAGTTTTGGGGTCCTGATAGATCTTGGAGATGTGGTCCAGCTTGACGCCCTTTTTGATTTTAGACATGGTGATCCTCCTTGATTGATCTGCTGGTGCCGAAGAACTTGATGAACAGGTTCATCAGCAGCACCGCGCCGTATGTGATGATGATGAGGATAGTGGCGAACGCGCAGGCGATGGAGTAGGAGCCCTTCTCCGCAAACTCGTTGATCTGCACAGTGATGAGCAGGAACTGGGGTGTCACCAGCAGGATGATGGCAGAGATGGCGGTGATACTGCGCACGAAAGCCGTGACCAGACCGCTGAGGAAGGAGTCCTTAATCAGCGGCAGCGTCACCGTCATGAACACCTTGAAGCTGTCCGCGCCCATATCGTAGGCCGACTCCTCAATGGACTTATCGATCTGCCGCAGGGCGGAGATGCCGCTGCGGGTGCCCGTGGGCAGGGAGCGGACCACAAAAACGATAATCAGGATGGCCGCACTGCCGTAAATGCCCTGCAAGAACCCCGTGTGGAAGACGCCGCCGGAGAAACCCCGGATGTATCCCACACCCAGCACCGTGCCGGGCACGGCCATCGCCAGCATAGACACCGCCTCAATAAACCCCTTGGCCTTGAACTTCCGCTTCACCACCAGATAGGAGATAATCATGGACAGCAGCGCTGTGATGGGGGCGGAGATCAGGGAGAGCACAAAGGAATCCCGGAACGCCTGGAATCCCTTGTATTTGGTAAACACCTGGCCAAACCATTTGAAGGTCAGGGGCGTAAATTTATATCCCCAAGTGGGGAACAGCGCGCCGATGGGGACACACAGGTACATCATCACCACAAACAGGGCCGCCAGGCCGCACAGGACTGTCAGCGGGATGGTGACGCTCCGGTCCGCGATGAGCATCCGCCCCCGGGAGGCCTTGCCCGTCAGGGTGGCGGCGGTCTTGGCCTCCAGGTAGTACTTCTGCACCGCAAACATCAGCAGCGTGATGCTCAGCAGCACAATTGCCATGGCCGCCGCGCCCTCCTTGTCGTAAGCACCGGTGATTTGCAGATAGATTGTAGTAGCCAGCGTGTCATAGGAGCCGCCGATAATCATTGGGTTGGCGAAATCGGCAATGGACTCGATGAATGTGACCAAAAACGCATTGCCCAGGCCCGGCAGCAGCAGCGGCAGGGTGACGCTGGCAAACACCTTCCACCGGCTGGCACCCATATCCCGGGCCGCCTCCTCCAAGGAGGGGTCAATGTTTTTCAGCAGCCCCTTGAGCATCATGTAGCAGACCGGGAAAAAGGTCAGGGTCTGGACGATGACAATGCCCCAGAAGCCATAGACGCTGTTGTCGTAGATGCCCAGCAGGAACCGGGTAATCAGCCCCGCCTTGCCAAAGAGCATAATCATGGACAGGCTCAGCACAAAGGGCGGGGAGACTACCGGCAGCATGGACACCACCTTGAACAGGCCGCCAACTACCCGGCCCACCTTGACATAGACCTCCACATAGGCGAACAGCAGGCCCACAATCGTGGACAAAATACCCACCAGGAAGCCCACCTTCAGGGTGTTGGTGATGGCGGTACGGAAGGTGGGCATGGCCATCACCTTCTGGAAGGTGGCCGTGGTAAAGCCATTCCCTCCATAGAAGCTGTCCACCAGCAGGATGGCCAGGGGGTAGAGGATGAACAGGGTTAAAAACGTGATGAGGACCACGATGGTGATGACCATAATGGGGTCGGCCATCAGCTTTTTCCGGTCCAGCACCGCGCTCTGGCTTTTTGCCATAGGGGGAGCCTCCTTTCTTATACGGACACACAAGGCAATCATTCTTTTCGTTGAAAAGAAAAGAATCAAACAAAGCCTGTTTCAAGTTCTTTTTGATTCTTTTTCTTTCAAGAAAAAGAATGGCTGCCTAAAAAATGGGGGATGGCGGCATGGCCATCCCCCATCGCTTGCACAACGCTATCGGGCGGAAAAATGCTTACTCGGTCTGGAAGCGGTCGTCGCCGCCGCCCAAAGCGGTCATAACTTCCTCGATATAGGTGGTGATGTTGTTCTTGGCATCCTCGAAGTCGTAGTCCATCACGTTCTCCGGGTCAAGGCCGAAGTCGGCAGCCTGAGAGGGCTGCTGGGCGTTGTCGATGACCAGGAACTGGTAGGAGCCGTTGTCGTCAGCGATCTCCACACAGTCGGGGGACAGGGCAAACTCCACCCACAGCTTGGCGGCATTGGGATGGGCAGCGCCCTTGAAGATGGCGGTAGCGCCGATCTCGAAGGAGGTGCCGCTGGAGGGGATCACCAGCTCGATATTCTCATAACCGTTGTCCACGATCTGGGTAATGCCGTCGTGGAGGAAGCCGATGCCGATGACGCACTCGCCGGTGCCCACATTCTTGGAGGGGCCGGAGCCGGACTTGGTGTAGACCTCAATGTTCTTGTCCAGGTCAACCAGGTACTGGATGCCCTCGTCATGGCCGTACTTCTGGATCATGGTGTTGATGACCAGCTTGGCAGTACCGGCAGTGTTATAGTTGGACAGCCAGATCAGGCCCTGATACTCGGGCTTGAGCAGATCCTGCCAATCCTGGGGGGCCTCCAGGTTCATCCGGGCCAGCTCGTCCTTGTTGACCATAAAGCCCAGGATGCCCTTGTAGATGCCGTACCAATAGCCATCCGCGTCGCGGTACTGGCTGCCCAGCAGGTGGGCGGCGTTCTGGGCCTCGTAGGCCTCCAGCAGGCCCTCGCCAGCGACGACGTTATAGGGGTCAGTGGTGCCGCCGAACCAGACGTCAGCGGAGGGGTTGCCGTTCTCCTCCTCAATCTTAGCCTGGACCTCGCCGGTGGACAGGCGCTGGTATGTTACATTGATGCCGTACAGGCTCTTGAACTTTTCGCAGGCAGCGGCCAGATACTCCTCCTCGCAGGAGCCGTACACCACCAGCTCACCCTCCGCCTGGGCAGCGGCCACCAGATCCGCCATGGGGTCGGCGGGCGCAGCAGGCTCGCTGTTGTCAGCGGGCTTCTGGGCATCGCCGTTGTTCCCGGCAGGGGGCTGTGCGCCGCCGCTGTTTCCGCCGCAGGCTACCAGGGCCAAAACCATGACCATGGCAAGCAGCAAGGATAAAAACTTCTTCATTCTTATCATCCTCCAATCTGATTTCCCGCAGCGGGGGCAAGTGACTCTTCCCCACCTTGGGATAGCATTATTTTAATTCTCTTGGCAGGAAATGTCAATCTATCCAAATAAACTTCTCTGCATTCCCATAACTTTATCAGTTTCGTCCCACCGCTACCGGGACTCCCGCGCTGTTGAGCTCCCGGCGGAGACGCTCCATGTCGCCGTAGAAGACCGCGCCTGCCATGCCCACACAGTGCGCCCCCTCGATATTAATGTGCAGGTCGTCGATGAAAAAGCACTCCTCTGGCTTCAGGCCGTACTCCCGGAACAGTGTCTCGTAGATCTCATGCTGGGGCTTGAGAAGCTTCCAGTCTGCGGAGACGATCTTCCCGTCAAAGAGCTGGCTGCCGGGGATGCGGTCAAAATACTCCGGCAGGCGGACGGTGGCGTTAGAGAGGAGGTAAAGCCCATAGCCCAGGTCCTTGAGCTCCTCCAGCAGCGCCGCCATGCCCTCCACGGGCAGCAGCGGGCCGCCGTTCCACCAGCCGCTCACCAGTGGCGGGACATAGCCCCGCAGACGCTGGGGCAGGCGGGCCTGCATGGCAGCAATGGCCTCATCCTCCTGGATGGAGCCCCGGTCCATACGGATCCATTCCACGGAGCCAAATACCTCCCGCAGCAGCAGGGGGCGGTCCTCCTCCGGGACGGAGATGCGTTCTAAAAATACCTCAGGGACGTAGTGGATCAGTACGTTCCCCATGTCAAAGATGATGTTGCGGATCATGGATATCCTCCTGTGTGTTTAAGGTTCTGTCCGGGGTGCGCTGCGCCGCCGGAACCGGCCCCGCAGCCGTTCCAACCGCTTGCGCCGCCTGTCGCGCAGCTCCAGCCGCTCCCCCAGATCCCGGCCGCCCACGCCGTAGACCAGGTAGAGGATAATGCCGGAGACCACCATAATGAACACCGTGGAGGCGCACCGGCGGCCGGAGGCGTTGACATTGTAGCCGTACAGCCCCTCCTCCGCACACATGGACTGGATGACCATGGCGTAGGTGGTGCCGTAGGAGCTGGCGAAGGTGGCGGACATGTCGTACTCGGTGAACAGGGCGTTGAAGTTCAGGGCGAACACCGCCAGCACGCTGGGCAGGATAATGGGCAGCTTCACCTTGAAGAAGGTAAACAGCCCGCTGGCCCCCAGGTTCCGTGCCGCGTCCTCCAGTTCCTCGTCAATGGCGTAGAATGCCGCCTTAATCATGCGCAGGGAGAAGGGCAGTTTCACCACTGTATAGGCCAGGATAATGAGCAGCCGGATGTTTTCCGCGTAGTAGAGGTTGTTCCCCCCCACGTACCAGACACTCTCGCTGTTGAAGAAGGTGCGGTAGGAGTAGCAGATCAGGATAGTGGGCAGCAGCCAGGGGAACAGCAGGCTGTACTCCAGGACCGTGCCGGACTTCTTCTTCCGGTTCTTAAAGATATAGTTACAGGCCACCACCACGATGATGCAGGCCAAGGCGGCGGCAATGGCGGAGAGGACAAAGCTCAGCTTGATGCCCCCCAGGGTGGCCTCGTTGGCAAAGAGGCCGGAGATGGATCCCTTGCGGGTCTTGTACTGCCCCCGGCTGGTCAGGTACTCATAGTCCTGGGTACCAAAGAAATTGATGAGCGTCCAGTCCGTCACGTCCAGCTTCTTCATCCGGATGGCCCCATAGGTCTGGAAGGAAAAGATGACAATCATCACCACGGGGATCATGTAGATGATGAAGAGCACGTAGGCGTAGATATGGGCCAGGACGTTGGCTATTGGGTTGTCAATGCGCTGCTTTTGCAGCTTGGCCTTGGTCTTGGATACCGACAGGTAGTGGCCCTTGCGCTCATAGGCGGAGAGGATGGTCAGCAGCACAATAGTGAACATCGCCAGGATGATGGACAGCAGGGCCGCCCGCGCCTGGGGGAATGCCTCATCCGCCGTGGAAGACCCGGCCAGACGCACAATCTCCGGGTTGATGGAGTCGTACCCCAGCAGCGTGGGGGCAGACATGGCACACAGGCCGGTGATGAAGGTCATGACCGTCAGGGAGAACATGGTGGGGAT
This sequence comes from uncultured Oscillospiraceae bacterium, assembly GCA_910583885.1. Taxonomy (GTDB): domain Bacteria; phylum Bacillota; class Clostridia; order Oscillospirales; family Oscillospiraceae; genus Pelethomonas. Next base: position 51,095 of record CAJUAC010000008.1, read on the forward strand.
CAAGGTGGGGAAAACCACCTTCCACAGCACAGTAAAGGGCTTCGCGCCCATGTTCCGGGCTGCCTCCACGGTGTTGTAGTCGATGCCCCGGATGGCGTTGCGCAAAAAGAGGGCGTGGTTGCTGGTGCAGGCAAAGGTCATGGTAAAGAGCACCGCGTTGAAGCCGGAAAACCAGTTGGGGTTGAAACCGGGAAAGGCGTTGGCCAGCAGGGTGGTCAGGATACCGTTGCTGTCGTAGAGGAACAGGTAGCCTGTGACCAGGGCTACGCCGCTGTAGATCAGGGTGGTCATGTACCCCAGACGCAGGACACGCGCGCCCTTGATGTCGAAGTACTCTGTCAGCAGCACAATGGACACGCCCACCACGTTGACCGTGACCACCAGGCAGACCGCCAGCTTCAGGGAGTTCCACACATACTTGCCCATGCTGCCGGCGAAGAAAAATCGGATGACGGCCAGGGGGTCTGTCTCCCCTGCCGCATTGGTGGTGGTGAAGATGCTGGTCAGGGTGTTCAGGCAGGGCAGGAGCATGAAGCCGAAGAACAGGTAGGCAAAAAAGCACACGCCGACCGCCTTCACGATCATCCCCGGCCCGAAGCGCCGGGTACGGGTGGTATTCATAGGCGCACCTCCTTATCCCTTCCCGCCTGCGGGGTAGGCCATAAGATCCCGGGGGCTCAGCACCGCCTTGACCGCCTGGCCCGCCTCGTAGATGTTCACACCGTCATTCTTCTCAATGACCTTGATGGTCTGGGAGCCTACATTAATATAATACTTGATGTACAGTCCATAATACTCCCGGCTCTCCACGGTCCCCTCCAGCACCAGGTCGCCGGGATTGGGTGCGATGTTGACATGGATGCGCTCCAGGCGGATATAATTGTGGGCGGCGGGATCGGCCTTGGCCCCCGCCCGGTTCATCTGCTCCACCACCCCCCTCTCCAGGCGGTTGATATCACCGATGAAGTTGCAGACAAACTCTGTGGCCGAGTGGTTGTAGACCTCGTTGGGTGTGCCGATCTGCTCAATGACGCCCTTGTTGAACACGGCGATCCGGTCGGACAGGGTCAGCGCCTCCTCCTGGTCGTGGGTGACGTAGATGGTGGTGATGCCGAAGTCCTTCTGCATCTTTTTCAGCTCGTTGCGCAGCTGAACCCGCAGCTTGGCGTCCAGGTTGCTGAGCGGCTCGTCCATGCAGATGATGGCCGGCCCAGTGACCAAAGCCCGGGCGATGGCCACCCGCTGCTGCTGGCCGCCGGAGAGCTGGCTGACCGCCTTTTTCAGCTGTTCGCCGCTGAGGTCCACCTTTTGCGCGATCTCCCGGACCCGCCGGTCGATCTCCGCCCTCTTCAGCTTCTTCACCTTCAGGCCAAAGGCGATATTGTCATAGACCGTCATGGTGGGGAACAGGGCGTAGCTCTGGAAGACGATGCCGATATTGCGCTCCTCTATAGAGACGTGGGTGATATCCTTGCCTTTGACCACCACCGTACCGGCGGCCGGCTCGATAAAACCGGTCAGGGTGCGCAGGGTAGTGGTCTTCCCACATCCGGAGGGGCCCAGGAAGGTGAAGAACTCCCCCTCCTTCACATGGACATTGATGCTGTGCAGGGCGGTAAAATCGCCAAATTTGACAACTATGTCGTTGAGCCGGATCATAAGCGGCAACTCCCTCTCTGATAGATTTTTACACAATAAACACAGGGGTAAACCGGTGGCGAGCCGGGGACCGGCTCGCCACGGGAATGGGCAGGTTACGCCTCTTTGGACTGGGTCAGGGTGCTCCAATCCAGGGCATCCCAATCAGGCTCGGCAGCGGCGCCGCTGGCGTCGGCCCAGTAGAAGCCCAGGTTGGTCATGATGTTGGTCCACTCGCTGGAGTGGGCGGCCACGTACTCGGCATAGGTCATGTCAGTACCCTCGACCTTGGACAGGGCAAAGTTCTTGAGGGTATAGATCTCAGGCACACCGTCGGGGTAGAGGATGCTGGCGGCAGACTGGTTGCAGGGATAGGAGTCGAACTCCTCACCCCAGGCAGCCTGGACGTCGGCGGAGCCGAACCACTCGGCAAACGCCTTTACCGCCTCGGTCTCCTCCTCGGAGCGGCCGGCCTTATCCAGCACGCCGATATACTCAGCAATATAGTAGGTGCCGTCAGCAATGTCCACCAGGGACCAGTTCTCCGGCTCCAGGGCGCCCTTCAGGGGGGTGGCGGAGTCCTCGCCAGCGGCGTCGATCTTGCCGTAGAGGGAGGAGGAGTAGAAGGTGGCCACCTGGACATCGCCCCGGTTCAGGGGATCAAAGCCGTAGCTGTCGCCAGTGAAATTGCCGTTCTCGCAGTACTTCCACAGGGTCTTCCAGCCGTCGATGGAGATGCCGCCAGCGGGGGAGGCGGGATCCACAAAGGCATAGAGCATGGCGGAGTTGATGTTGGCATTGGTGGTGCCGCCCACCTTACCCTGGCGGTACCAGCTGTAGCCGCAGTCCACAATGTCGGCCCAGTGGTCAAAGTGGAGCTCCTGGCCGTTGGTACCCAGCTCGTCGGTGCGGTAGAGCATCAGTACGTTCTGGATGACAAGGCCATAGGCCTGGTTGGGATAGGCGTACTCGCCCACCTCGCTGGCCCAGGAGGGGGTCCAATCTACCAAGGAGAGGTTCTCATAGGTGCCGCTTACCACCTGGCTCCAGCGGGTCTCGTTCAGGCCGAAGAGGATGTCGCCGTCCTTGTTCTCGTTGGCAGCCTGGATGGCAGCGGTGTCGCCGGAGATGACGCTGTTGTCGTCAATGGAGATGGTGAAGCCGGCGTCCTTGGCTTCGTTGATGAGCCATGTGGTGCGCTCAGTGGAGTTGGAATTGGAGTAGATGCGGATGGTGTAGCCGGAGTAGTCCTTCTCCTCAGGCGTCTCAGGTACATCGGGGGTTGGGTCGGCAGGGGCGGACGGTGCGGGATCAGTGGGCGTATCTGTGGGGGCATTGTTGCCGCCGCAGGCCGCCAGGGCCATCATCATAGCGAGGGCCAACAGGATTGCAAGCGTTTTCTTCATCTGGATGTCTCCTTTTCAATCATTTTGCCGTAGGTTGTATCTTCCATGTTCCTATTATAAAGAACCGCCGGCAAAAGCGGAACAGGACAAAACTGACATTCTTTTTTCGATTCTGTTATGAACGGATCTCTTAAGCGGCATTTCCCCCAGGCGGATCCCTTAGCAATCCTGCACACATACCTGTTACATCGGCTTTAGGTTTTTGTTCAGGCGGCCCACCATCCAGGCAATCCGCTTTTCCCGTCCAGCATCTGTCTTTGCGTCAAAATATGCCCGTGTATAGGTCTTCTTTACGGATAAGGGCATGGCTTGAAAATTTGCGCAGGCAGGCTCATACCCCTCCAGCAGTGCGGATATACAAGCTATCTGTTCCACCGTAACCACCATAAGGTTGGGCGCATCCCACTGGCCGTTCTTTTTCGCTTCCTCTACCTTTCTCCTGCCCCAATCGGTCATAAGCCCCCTCTCCTCCAGGCTTTGGGCCAACGCCTTATTCTTCTCAGACCACTTGCTCTTCTCCCTGCGCATAGAAAAATATTTCTTATAGGTTTTCCCATCAATGCTCTGCATCTGGCCGTCAATCCATCCAAAGCAGAGCGCTTCTTCTAGGGCTTCCCCTGCTTTTATTGTTTTCGGGCCACCAGCCTTGCCAAATAGAAGCCACACGCCAGCATGTGACAGGCAGTGCTCAGAAAGCCATCTCCGGAATTCTTCCCGGTTGGAAAATTCCAGGACATCGCTCATGGTAGGCCCCTCCTTTCCTCCATCCAATCACGCAAGGCAACCGCTACCGGCACCGGTCCTGGTACTCCGAGGGGGACATCCCCACCTGCTTCTTGAAGGTGCTGCCAAAATAGGCCACATCCCGATAGCCCACCTGCTCCGCCACCTCATAGACCTTGCAGCGGCAGTCCTGTAAGAGCTTCATCGCCATATGGACCCGGTACTGGGTCAGGTAGCTGATAATGGTATAGCTGGTCTCCTTTTTGAACACATGGCTCAGATGCCCTTCGCTGACCCCCAGGTGCTGAGCAATGGTAGTGATAGAGATGTCCTGGTCGCTGTAGTGCTCTGCAATATACCCCAGGGCCTGAAGCACGTATTTGCTCTTATCCCCCTTCACCAGGGGCAGGGCGTCCTGGGGGGTGAGGGCGGTGAGCTCCTGCTCCTTTCGGCGGACCTTGTCGATGGCGCTGACCAGCTCCTGATCCCGGAAGGGCTTGAGCAGATAGTCGTCCGCACCGAATTGCAGGGCGCTGCGGGCATAGGTGAAATCACTGTGGGCCGTGAGGACAATCACGTGGGCCCGGCAGCCCATCTCCCGCAGCCGGTTCATCATCTCAATGCCGTCCATCCGCGGCATCCGTACATCGGTGATGATGAGGCTGGGGCTGTATCGCTCTACGGCAGCAATCCCCTCCTCGCCGTTGGCGGCCTCACCCACTACCACACAGCCCATAGCCGCCCAGTCCATGCCCAGGACGATCCCCCGGCGGACCACCGCCTCGTCGTCAACAATCAGAACCTTCAGCATTGCCCTCCTCCTCTCTTCGCAGGGGCAGGCGCAGCCACACGAGGCTGCCCTCCCCCGGGGATGACCGGGCAAAGACGCCATACCCCTGCCCAAAGTATATCCGGATAATACTATTCGTATTGAATAGCCCTAAATGTCCATCTTGTATCCGTTTTTCCTCGCTATTGAGCTGGGCCAGGACCTCCGCCGGGATGCCGCAGCCATTGTCGGACACATACAGCAGCAGGTCGCCGCCCTCCTCCCCGGCCTGGAGCTTGATATAGCCATCATCCCGGTCTGCCACGCCGTGGATAATGGCGTTCTCCACCAGGGGCTGGAGGGCCAGCTTGGGCACCAGGCAGCTCTGGAACCGCTCAGCAACATCAATTTCAAAGGCGAAGCGGTCCTCAAACCGGATGAGCTGGATGTTGACATAGCGGTCGATGAGCTCCAGCTCCCGCTCCAGCGTCACCATCTCGTCCCCAGAAATACTGGCCCGGAGGATCGTAGCCAGATCCGTGGCCAGTGCGGCTACCTGGGGGGCCCGGTGGGCCACCCCCAGCCACTTCATCGCATCCAGGGTGTTGTACAGGAAGTGGGGGTTCAGCTGGGCCTGGAGCATCCGCAGGCGCACATTGTTCAGCTCCCGTTCCCGCTGGACAGAGCGCTCCAGGTTCAGCCGGTACTCCTCCGCCATCCGGTTGAAGCGGCTGGACAGGCGGCCCAGCTCATCGTCCCGCTCCGTCTCCAGGCGGACATCCAACCGGCCCCGCTCCACTGCCCCCATGGCCTCGTCCAGCTGGTGGACCGGCCGGGAGAGGTAGCGGCTGAGGATCCAGGCGCACCACATGCACAGCAGCAGGCACAGCGCCCCCGCCAGCGCCCCTACCAGGTAGAAGGAGCGCAGCACCAAGGAAGTGAAGGGCTTGGGCTGCTGGAGCACCAGGGAGAACCCGGTCCCCGCGTGGGCTGCTGCGAAAAAGCGGTACTCCCCCGACCAGCCAGCCAATCCCTCCCCTGCCAACAGCTGGCGGCGCAGGCTCTCCACCGTGGGCTGGGCCTGGGAGGGCTGGGAGCCATAGACTGTACGCCAGCTCCCATCCAGCAAAATGACCTCACAGGACGCACCATACAGCCCGCTGAACAGCCGGTCGAAGCCACTCTGGCTGACGGTAACGGCTACATAGCCCAGCACTGCGCCCTCCCGGCTGCGCACTGCCTGGGCGCAGGCCAGCCCATCCCCGTTGGCCCGGAGGGCCATGCCCTCCTCCTCCCGGGCTGCGTACAGGATGCCCCAGCCTGTGTCTACCGCCTCCTCAGGCAGGATCCTGCTTGTCGTGTAGCAGGGCTGGCCTGCGCTGTCGTAGACCTCCAATTGGGCGTACTCCCGCAGGGGCCCGGCAGCCTGGAACAGCGCCTGGTAGAGGGTGCGGGAGTCGCTGCCGCCCCGCCGCAGGGCGCTGCGCACCACAGTACTGCTGCACAGCTCCCCAACAGCACGCTCACAGCGGCCTTGCAGCTCCGACAGGGCCCCCTCCAGGGCCGCCAGCTGCTCCACCGCCTCTGCTGCCAGGCTCCCCTCGCTGCGCACCATCTGAAAGCGCAGCATCAACACCCCGCACACCAGTAACGGCACAAAGGCGGCCAGCAGCATCATGACAAAAATCCGGTTCCGGAAGGATCTCCGCACCCACGTCCTCATGCCTCCGCCTCCTCCGTCAAATGCCGCCACAGGGCCATTACATCCTCCCGCAGGGCACTGGCCTGCGGGATATCATAAGGGAAGCGGAGGAATCCGCTTCCCTCCGGCACGGCCAGATCCTCCCGCACAGAGCGGCGGGCCAGCTCGCTGACCAGCCGCCGCTGCACGTCCACCCCTAAAGCAAAATCGATGAACCGCCGGGCATTCTCCTCGTGGGCACATCCGGCCACCACAGCCAAGCCATCCGGCGGCGCGCAGGTGCCCTCGCTGGGGTAGACCATGGCGATATCGCTGCCGGACTGGATGCCCCGGAGGGCTGTCTCCTCCAGGGTCACGCCAATATAGCAGCTGCCGTCCGCCACTGCCTGGACCACTGCGCCGGAGCCCTCCAGCACCCGCCCATCAAGGTTATGGACAAACGCCGCCAAGGTGTCCTCCCACTTGCCGGGCATGACCTGGAGCAGCGCCGCCAGGGCGGTGTAGCTGGAGCCGGAGACCTCGGGGCTGGCAAAGGCGATCTGCCCCCGCCAGGCCGGGGAGACCAGGCTGGCCCAGCCGTCGGGAGGATTGACCCGCACCAGCTTGGGGTTGTAGATGAGCACCACCGGCAGGGAGGAAAAGGGCGTCCATGTGCCGTCCCCGCACCGGAAGGGCTCCGCCACCTCCGCCGCCAGAGGGCTCACATAGGGTGCGAACAGTGCCCGGCAGGCCTCCAAGCTCTCCACGCCGCCGCCAAAGAACAGGTCGCAGGGCGTGTCCGCCCCCTCTTCCGCAATACGCTCCAGCAGCTCCCCAGTGCCGCCGGCCTCCACCTGGATCCAAATGCCGGTGCGCGCCTCGAACTCCTGGATGATGGGGCGGTAGATCTCCTCCTTGTGGGAGGTGTAAATCACCAGGCGGTCCGCTTCCGCTGGGGCAAAGGCAGATACATCCTGCCCCTTCTGCTGGCCACAGCCTGAAAGCAGCACCAGCACCGCCAGGATAGCGGTAACTATACCCTTCATCCATTTTCCCCTTTCCCGTTTTCTGTCATTTTACCATATCCAGGCGGCAGGTTGCAAGTACCGGCGTGCGGCTGGAATTCCGGGAGTGTCCAAAATATAGATTTATTAATGGGTGGGGTATGTGCCGCAGGCCCTTTGTGCGCTCCCCGATCTTTTTTAGCATCCTCTGTACCGCCCTGGGTGCCATGGGGCCATAGGGAGTCCTGGAGATAGTGAGCAGCGTATTTCCACCCTTGCGCCGGGCCAGATACTCCCGGAGCATCAGGCGGCAGCCCGTGGAGACCAGGAATCCACGATGGCCTTCTCCTTATAGGTCTGGCAGCCGTCCCGCAGCTGCTCATCAGTCAGGGGACGCCGGGTCGCTTTATCTCTCCTTTGGTTGTGGATTCCTTACGTGATAGAACGCCGTTTTGCCGGGGTTAGGTATAAATCCCTGTCCCCGGCAAAAGTGCGCCCGCAAAGACGCATAGAGCAAGTCTCTTTCCCTCAAAAGTAGTAAATTCAACTTGAAATCCTGCTTGTATGCCCGTAAATCAAGTTTTTTTCGAGATAATCAACCATTTTCATATACAATGTGTTGTGTAGACCGTGCCAGTCAGCCTGCCTGTTCCAATATGCCGTCTGTCATCCGGCAGACTACGTCTGATGCCTCCGCAATAGCAGGATCGTGGGTGACGATGATAACACAGTACCTCTCCTTGTGGGCCAGGTAGGTGAGCAATTCCACTACGTTCCGGCTGTTCTCCCCGTCCAGATTGCCCGTGGGTTCATCTGCCAGCAACACGCCAGCTCCGGTGGCCAAGGAGCGGGCGATGGCCACCCGTTGCTACTCGCCGCCGGAGAGATTGGCGGGGAAACGCCGGAACTTCTCCTCGCCGATCCCCACGCTCTCCAGGAGCTCTTTGGCCCGCTCTTGAGCGGCTTTCGTGGTACTGCCATTCAATTTCATAGGGTAGCATACGTTCTCCATAACAGTCAGGAGCGGAAAGAGCTGGAATGCCTGGAAAATAACCGACACATTCTCCCTGCGGTAGGCGTCCAGATCCATGTTGGCCAAATCCGAACCATTGAGCAGGACTTTCCCGCTCTCCGGCCGGTCCAGGCCAGCCATGATGGACAGCAGGGTTGTTTTGCCGCTGCCAGAAGGCCCCACTGCAGCAGAGACTGTCCCAGCCCGGAAATCACAATTGACGCCGTTTAAGGCAAGTTTAGGAGCGTTTTTGTAGCGGTAGTTTACATTCTCAATTTTTAATTCACTCATACCCCATTCTCCTATTCTTTCACTTGCAGCAATTCCAGAGGGTTCCTGCTTGTTACAACCATTGAACTCACCCCTGCGCTGACAACTGTTGCCAGCAGGTACAGTAACGCGCACACCACGCTGGTCCAGGCAAGGCTTGCCAGCAGCCCCGGCCCTATACTGCCCATGCAGGTAAAAACCCCCATCAGCCCTAGCAGCAGGCCCGCTAGACTGGTGAGCACATTTTGCAGGGCGAGCATAGCGGCGCTGCGGCGTTTGGTAGTTCCCAGTATACGCATAATCGCTGCTTCCTTAGATGAGGTCATGACAAATAGTGCCGCAATCCCCGCCGCCGTCAACAAAGAAAGTATGAAAACTATTGGATATAGCAATTTCATGAGTATGATACTATCCTCTAGCGGCTCCACTGCCAGACGCAACTCTTCGTCCCACAGAAGTGCCCGCAGGGCCATCCTGTTTTTTGTGCCATCAATAATGCTGTTCAATGCAGTGCGAAACTGGTCGATCTCCCGATTCCTAGCAGAATCCAAAGATAACTGAGCTTGCGCATAGAGCATTCTTCCCCCGGCCATCACCTCTACAGCCGAATTAGGCATTAGAAGAGGGGTTCCCAATTCAGAGTCTTCCACTATTCCACTATAGAATCCAGCTACCAAGCATAAGCAGAAACCGTTACAAGAGATTCCAATGGTATCCCCCAGCTTCAAGCCGTAGTCTTTGTATAAATACTGCGGAAGGACAACAGGAAACAAAGATATATCCTCTTCCGCTCCAGACTTCCAGTCACGGCCAAAGAGGCTCTCATCCCAGCCATCAAGGTATGTAATGGAAATATCGCTGCCGCTTTTCTCTTTATACACTACCAAATTATTAAAAGAGCGAATTGCTGTACGGGTTAAGCCTTCGCCATTAAAGGACACACCTTGACCAGGCCTCCATTCTCCCTCATAAGGAATGACAGTGGCAGAATTCCCTCCCACAAGATAAGCATCTGCAATAAAACCGGTATCCCGTAAAGCATCTATTATCGCAATATTGATGTAACCATCGCCCTGTACTGAGCTCCGCGGGATATTCGTCTGTGTTCCATCCTGCACGATATCTAAGTTGACTGTTGTGGTGTCATACAGGCGGTTCACTTGTTTCCCGCTGTCAGCGATAGACAGTTGAATCACTGCCAACCCCACTGTAAATGCAGTCGCCAGCAGAATCGATAATATAGATTTCATATTAGCCCTAGTAATATGTTGCCAGATAAACTGGAGTATATGAGCTGTTCCTGTGGATTTTACAGGTGCCGGGATCTCCTTTACATGAAATCGGATTGGCGCCGCAGGTATTGGCTGCCCGATCTCGTTGGCGGCAAGTTGCTTTGAAGTGGTTTTCGTAACTTTGGCCGTTTTTTCGCTGTTTGGCCTTGGACAAGAAGCATCACCGGCTTTTGCGCTAACTGAAATACACTCCCCGCTACTAGCAACCCCAGCAGCACAAAAACAACACCACATAGGAGTATCAGCCAGTACTGCGGCAGGACCGCATACTCTTTCCCCCCAAATTCTGCCAAAGAGCGCAAGGTTTCCCCTGCATTTTTTAATGTGTACCTCCATCCCAGCGTACCACCGAATAAAATCCCCAGCATACCATTTAACAGCAACGGTAGAGATGCTTCCCAGACACATTTTCGCACAGGTACGCCTAACGCCCTGGCAATCGCAATGTCCCGGTACCGCATACGGCAGTAGACAAATGTAATGAGAGATAGCGTCACCAGCAAGAGTACGGAAAATGAAATTACATTGAACAAAGCAGACTGCCGCATAGGCGTTGTTGCTGCCTGAAAATTTGCCCATCCACTTTCAATCATGACGGGTTGCACTCCATATGACGCCAGTGTATTGGTTGCTTCGACCACAAACTGTGCTTCTATGGCAGGGCTGATTAACTCAAAATGAATATCCTCTGCTCCCGGCCTGAGGCCATAACAAAAGGTGTCGGGGCGGGCAGAGGAAGGAATAAAGATGCATCGTCCTATGTATGCCTGGGTAGCATTGTATATTCCTACAATTTCATATTTTTCTGATTCGCTCACTGCGATGCTGTCCAGTCTGGTTAGATCTTCTCCCATGAACAAGAAACCATATGGATATACCAAATCACGCAGCGTCAGCGATAACGTATCACCTACAGACAGACCTCGTTTCAGTGCCAGCTGCTCATGGATTGCGCAGACCCGGCGGCCCGTATCGTTGTCCTGACTATCCGGCCAACGGCCATCCACCAGATAGGGAGCCCAGTTGTTTTTCATAACGGTTGCCAGAGCACTCACATCATCAGACGATATCGGATTCACTGCATGTTGGTTATCATCGAACAAACGGATCTGCTTAGCTACATCTGTTAAATGCGGATCAGAAACATCCAGATTTCGGTCTTCTTCTATTTGTAAATACCACGGATCACTGTCCGAAAGTTTTTTAAAAACGAAGACCCCTCCATCAGAAGAGCTTCTCAGGTGACTTTGAGTATTGTAGCAGGCGTATTCTCCTCGTACCAAATAACGTTGCCCAACCTTCATTTCTTCTGAAATGCCGGTCATATCTATATAAGAAATCCCCAACAATTTTTGCTCACTTGCGTTCACCAGGGAGACCTTGTCCCCAACTTGGATCGCCTCTGGATAGCCTGCAAGAACCTCATCGACTGTAAAATAGAATCTATATGTAGGCTTCCGCCCACCATTTCCGTCTGGTATGGAACTCGCATGTACTTGTGTTAAAATTCCACAAAAGAACACATCTTCTCGGAGATACCTGCCGGCATCTATTTCTTCAGCATCTGCATTATAAAACTCCTGCATGATACCGGAGCCAAAGCAAGCTTGGTCTGCCATTTTGACATAAGGACTTTCCGTAAGGTATTTGATAATGGAATCATTTTGTACTGCACCTCCTGATGGTTGTACTGTCCCAATAGAACGATAAAAGCTACCTAGCCGCTCTATTTCCTGTCGGATAAACAAATACTCCATTACCCGAGAGATAAAGACAAAAGTAATGAGTCCTATAAGGATTACTAGCAACGCAGTTTTCACTGGTTGGCGCAGAGTAGATCTTCCAAAAATGTTTTTCATGATGTTAGCTCCCTTACATTTCTTAAATAGATCAGATTTTAAAGAGAATTGATATAACCAGAAAATGCAAAACCACCCAAAGTGTCCCGCAAAGGACACTTTGGGTATCATATACACTTACTCCACAACCTTCCAGGTCTTGATAAAATATTTTTATAGCTAATGAGAATTTTGATTAAGCTATGATACTCTCACTTAGTGCCCACTGGTTAAAAGAGGTGGATGCAGAGGCGTACTGACTACCCGACGCCTTATTTGTCGGGTTACTACTCCATGTACAAGCTGAGCTGCACATGCAGATATATGGGCTACAGTCACACCGATCAACATCCGTTACATACGCCTGAATAGAATCTCCCTGTCGAGTATCATATTTCCGTCGAATCCTAACTCATAGACCCCCGCCTTTTATACCACTTTAAAAATCGGCTTCATGACAAATCGGACCTTTCATAAATATGCAATTTATTAAACGGTTCGTATTCTAAACTAGCCTCTGGAACCATAACAATCTCATGGTAGCTCTCGGCTTGTTCATCGGTAGGGATAACCCATGATTGTAAAATGATACAATACCTGCTCCTCGCTTGTCAGATTTATGCAGGCCCTCCGGTCACAGCATAGCTCATGCCGAACCATGCTGCGGATCTCTGTCACAGAAAATTCATCAACATTATTAGATGAAAACTCGGTAACACGCAAGTGGAATATTATGATAAATATACCACACGCAGCAAAAATTGTCAATAGCGCATAAATTATCCCAGATAAAATCCGTAAATTTTATATAATTTGTCATTCTGGCTAAAAATAGGAGAGCTCACAGGCATCCAGAATGCCCATGAGCTCCGCTTCATCGTCAGCCTGCCATGTGCCCTGACCGGGCTGACTGACTTCTCTTGTATGATGGTATCTTAGCCGCTGAAATGGCAGTTCTGCAAACGCCATTTTGACGGGGCTGGGCTGTCGGGAACAGGCGGTTCTTGAACTGTCGTGAGATGGTTCTTCTGCGGTACAAGAGGCGCAGGTGTATGGTGATTGGATTGATACAAGTCTACGGAGCGTGGATTGCTTTCGTAGACTTTATACGGTAGAATGCGACCCGAGGTGAAAAACATGGATATAAAAAGGAAACGAGAACTTTTAGAATCGTGGGAAAACCGTCACCCAGAAATGGGTGTGATTTCTTTCCGATGCAGCGAAACGGATGAAACGTTTTTGACGATTGCCACAGATATTCCCGCACAATTCAATCGGATTCGCTTTCAGCTCTCAGCCGGGAACTGTCCCAATAAGAGATTGCAGGAACTTTGGGTGCAATACGGCGAGGATGCCTTTGAACTCCAAGTTGTGAAACGTCTGGAATATGATGATCCAGAGAAAGATCACAAGGATGGACTGGAAACGCTGTGTGAACTGTGCCTACTCGAAAATCCGAAAGCAAGGAGGTTTTGGAAATGAACGAAAAAATTGTTGTGGCCGCAAACGGATATGACCGGGTAGATGGCCGCAATGCTTATCACTCTGACATTAAACGCATGACGCTGGAGTGTCCCATAGTTAAAGATCACATTGGTATAGCCGTCATGAAGCCGCTGTTTTCGATTTTTTGACTCTAAATTTCAGAATCTTTTGACACTATGTGCCTATTTTTCTGGATAGTAATGCAGCGCCGGGAACCCCGCCCGCATCTACCAGCCCTTGTTACTGGTCAGATACAGCCTCTCCGCGCTCTACGGAGTCTGGATGCGGCGCAGCAGGATCCGCGCCTGGCCCAGCCGGGGAAGGGCATAGGCGAAAAAGCCGGCATAGGACTCACAATAATAGCTGCACCCCAATTGCTCACCTTCAAGAACCCGGTCCCGCCGGCATCCGTTCCGGCATAAGGGATACCACCGGCAATGGCCGCATTTTTCCGGTACGCGCCGGGAGGCTTCCACAAAGCCCAACTCCTCCCTGGCACGGTCCAAGTCCTCCCAGGCGTCGTCCCGGACATTCCCGAGGCGGTATGCGTCCAGCCCGTAAAAATCACAGGGGTAGACGCTGCCGTCCGCCTCCACCAGATACTGCAAGCCGCAGCACCCTCGCATGGAACACTGCTCCGGAGCGTGCCCCTCCAGCATCCAGAGCAGGTTGTCAAAATAGCGTATGGACCAATAGCGGCCCTGCTCCAGCTCCCGGTACCACAGGTCAAACAGCTTTTTCAAAAACTCCGCATACCGGCCCGGAGAAAGGGAGTATTCCTGGCCGCCCCGTTCCTCTTCCAGCGGGTCCAGGCAGGGAATGTACTGCTGAAACCGGAAACCCTCCCTGCATAGACTGGAAAAGACGCTCTGGACATGCCGGGCCAGATAGCCGGTCACTACGGTCAGGACATTGTACTCCACACCGGCCTGGTCCAGCCGACGGGCCGCCTGCCGCACCCGGTCATAGGTTCCCTTTCCCGCCCCGTCCAAACGGAAACGGTTGTGGCACTCCCGGCTGCCGTCCAGGGACAGGCCGGCCAGAAAGCGGTTCTCCTTGAAAAAACGGCACCATTCCTGGTCCAGCAGCGTTCCATTGGTCTGGATGGCGTAGTAAACCGCCAGGTTGGGCGGGGCGGTTTTTTTTACATGGGCGACGAAATCCCGAAAGAAATCCAATCCCGCCAGGGTGGGTTCCCCTCCCTGGAACAGGAATGTGACCGATCCCTCGGCCGCCTCCACCGCCTTCTCGATCAGAGCGTGGCTCACCGCCTCCGGCATCCGGCCGTAATTGGGAACCGTGCGGGCCTTTGCCTCATCGGCATAAAAGCAATACGCGCAGCGCAGATTGCATCCGCTGGAAGCGGGCTTGAGTAAAATGCTCAGGGGTGGCATACGGTACCTTCCTTTCCTTCCAGAGCGGCGCGCCGCTTACCTTGCCTCTCTTGCGGGTCCTACCGTCCTTCCCAGGTAAATCTCCGGCGGCAGAACATAGGTGTAGCCCTTATCGTCGCAATCCCGGTTTCGGATCATGCGCATCAGCCGGGCAGCCACCTCCTGGCCAATACGGTAGCCCTGATGGACAGAGCAGGTGACTCCCTCCGTTTCCCAGTCGTCACTGGAGTAATCGAAGCACACCAGGGAGCAGTCCTCCGGCACCCGCTTTCCCTGCTGCTCCAGCACCTGCCGGGTCAGCTGGAAGATCATGTAGTTGCAGCAGACCACCGCCGTGTAATGGGGCAGGCGCTTTAGAAACCGCCCAATAGAGCGAGCGTCATACGCCTCGCTGGAGGCACACCATTTGACGTAATCGTCCTGATACTCCACCCCGTTTTTCTGGAGGGTGGCCGTCATCCCCTGAAATTTCTCGATGCTCTGATAATTGTCGGAGAGGAAGATCCCGGCGATGTGCCGATGCCCCTGCCGGATCAGCAGGCCGATCAGTTCCTCGGCACAGCGCAGGTCATTGACCACCACCCGGGGACATTTCAGGTTCTTATAATAGTTATTGTAGAAAATGACGGGAATCTGCTTTTGATAGATTTTCTGATAGTAGTCCAGGTTGGGGTTCAGCAGACTGGCCTTTACGCCGTCCACAATGAACCCCTGAAAGCCCTGGTTTACCACGGCCTGGAGGCAGCGGCGCTCATTGGCAAACTTGTTATCGGTGAGGAAGATGCGCAAATCCACCTGGTCCGGGGGCAGGATGCTTCGGATTCCGTCCATCAAACTGGAGTTGGCGTTCCCGTCCTGGCCCTGGAGGATCAGTCCGATTTTGGTCCTTCCCTCGCTGCCCCCCAATTCCCAGGACAGGGCCTCCTCTTTGTTAATGTAGGTTCCGCTTCCCTTCACCCGGAGAAGAAGCCCCTCCTCCGTCAGCCGGCTCAAGGCCCGGCGCACGGTTTCCCGGCTGACGGAGAGTTTTCGGGTCAGAACCGTTTCCGATGGAATCTTCGTATTGCTGGAAAACTTGTTTTCCTCAATGTAGGCCCGCACCCAAAGGTAGACCATTTCCGACTTTCGGTCCAGTTCCTTCATGACGCCCTCCCGGGAATCGCGCAGCTCTCCTCAGTCCGTAATGACGGGACGAGTCCCTTCCGCCCGCCAGATCCAGTCCAGCAGACGCTCCCGCAGCTCCGCCTTTACTTGGGCGTAGGCGGGGTCGGCCACCACATTCTTCAGCTGGTGGGGGTCCTGTTCCATATCGTAGAGGAAATCGTCCGCATAGCGGTCCGAAGCCGCCGCCGCGCCGCCGTTCACACCAGGGGCATAGACGGAGTAGGTATAGCGCGCCGTGCGGATACACCGGCCCACCCGGCTCTCGGAAATTTGCGCGAAAATCTCATTGGGCCTATTATCCGCCTTTTTCTCCACCACGTCAAGAAGGTTTTCTCCGATCATGGCGTCCCCCACGTCCACGCCCGCCAGGGCCAGGATGGTTTTGGGCAGGCTGGCGGTGCTCACCAGCTCCTCCACCGCCCGGCCGCCCCGGTAGGGCCCTCCGGCAATGACCAGAGGCACGTGGAGACAGGCATCATGGCAGGAACGCTTATAGTCGTCGTAGCCGTTGAGATGATCGTCCCGGTTCCGGGTGAGGAAGTGGGAGCCGTGGTCCGAGGCGAAGAGAATCACCGTATTCTCATACAGCCCCTTTTCCTTCAGCTTCGCCACCAGCCGTCCCAGGTTCTCGTCCAGGCTGGCGCACTGGCCCAGGTAATCCGGGTACTCCTCGGCGGCGTTGCCCCCCAGGGCCTTCAGGTCCTCGGGCAGAACGAAGTCCCGGAACCGCTCCTTGGAGCCCTCCGGCCCCTCGTAGTGCTTGCGGTCGTTCTGGTGGTGGGGCTCGATCTGGGAGATGGTCATGAAGAAGGGCTTTTCTCCCGTGTAGCCGTCCAAAAATTCCAGGGCCATGTCGTTGATGCAGTCCGCCCGGTAGCCCTTGAAGTCGACCCGCCGGTCGTTTTCGTCAAAGACGAAGCCGTCGTAGCCGTGGGAGGTGAACTCCAGCACGTCGGCGGTGCGCCAGAAGCCGGTATAGCCCCCCCGCAGCTCCCGGGGGATGGCGGTGACGGTGTGGTCGATGGTGGGGGGCTTTTCCAGCTCCCCGTCGCTGGCCAGGTGCCACTTGCCGATGTAGGCGGTCTCATAGCCCGCTTCCTCAATGTACTGGCCCAGGGTCTTAACCCCTGCGGGCAGCATGATATTATTGCGGAAACAGCCGGTCTCCGTGGGGTATTTGCCGGTCTGGAACAGGGCCCGGCAGGGGCCGCACACCGGCTGGGGAGAGAAGGCGTTGTCAAACTTCACGCCCTCCCGGGCCAGGGCGTCCAGATTGGGCGTGATGTCCAGGGGCTGGCCGAAGCAGCCGCAGGTGTCCCAGCGCTGCTGGTCGGTGAAGTAAAAAATAATGTTGTTGGGCATGGTCAGTCCTCCTTCTGCGTGCTGCGTTCCTTCATCTTGCCCCGGACGATGGTGCCCACCGCCAACAAAATCAGGACCAGGAAGATGATGCAGTACACGCTGCTGAAAAAGATCTTGGGGCTTCCGTTGGAGATGAGCAGGGCCCGGCGGAAGTTCGTCTCCGTCATGCTGCCCAGCACCAGCCCCAGGAGAATGGGCACCGGGGGAAGTTCCAGTTTCCGCAGAATCCACGCCAGCATACCGAAAATCAGGGCTACGCCCACGTCAAAGAAATTCTCATTCACGGAATAGGCTCCAGCGAAGCAGAAGATGACAATGATGGGGGTGAGGATTTCCTGGGGTATGGACACTACTTTGGCAAAGAGGGTGGTGAGGAATTTGCCCTGAAGAAGCATGAAGATATTTACCAGAATCAACCCCAGCATGATGGCGTACATGATGTCCCCCTGTGTGGTAAAAAGGCTGAGACCGGGATTCAGGCCGTTGATCATCAGGGCGGAAAGCATGATGGCTACCGTACCATCTCCAGGAATGCCCAAGGTGAGCAGAGGAATCAGGGTTGCGCCGGTGACGGCGTTGTTGGCCGATTCGGCGGCGGCAATGCCCTCTACGGAGCCATGCCCGAACTCCTCCGGGTGCTTGGACATGTTTTTGGCAGTGTTATAGCTGAACCAGGAGGCCTCCGAGGCCCCGGTGCCGGGGATGATACCCACCATTACGCCGATGATGGAGGACAGCAGCACCGGACGGGCCATGCGCTTGTATTCCTCCTTGGTGATGACGCCGTCATCCTTGATTTGGGTGGTGTCCAGATTCAGGCGGTCCAGCCGCTTCTCCGCCTTGGACATGATCTCCACCAGGGCGAAAAGGCCAATGAGGCAGACCGCCAGGTCCAGGCCCAGGTACAGCCGGGAAATGCCGAAGGTGAAGCGGTCATAGCTGGTCATGGGATCGGAGCCTACGCAGGAGATGAGCAGTCCCAGGCAGGCGGAAATTAAGCCCTTGATCATACTCTTGCCCGACACGCCGGCGATGATGGTCAGGCCAAAGACACAGACCATGAAGTACTCCGCAGTGCCCAGCTGGGCCGCCACACGGGCCACCTGGGGCCCCAGAAACAGCAGCATCAGGGCTGAAAAGACCCCGCCGAAGGTGGATGCGTACAGGGCGATTTTCAGCGCGGCCTTGGTCCGGCCCTGCTCCGACAGGGGATGGCCGTCCAGCATGGTGGCCGCCGCGTGAGGGGTGCCGGGGGTGTTGATGAGGATGGCGGACACGCTGCCGCCATAGCCTCCGGCGCAGTAGATGCCAAGCAGGAACATCATGCCGGGAATAGCGGTCATGGAGTAGGTGACGGGCAGGAACAAAATCACGCACAGGATGACGCTCAGCCCGGGAATAGCCGCGAAAACCGAGCCGATAAACACGCCGATGTTAATCCATAGGATGTTTTCCAGCGTAAACAAAAGGCCGGTGGCCGGGGCAATGTACTGTAACATAAATCCCCCTCCTTAAAAGTCCACGCCCAGGGCAAAGCGGAAAGCCGCCCAAATGGCTACCGCAATAACCAGGGTAATGACGTAGTAGGATTTTTTCCGGCACCGGAAATACAGCAGAAAGCCCAGGCAGCAGAATACCGCACCCACCACAAACAGGCCGGTCCACTCGCTGAGGAAATAGGTGCCCAGCAGAATACCCAGAATTGCCAGCGCCTTGGCCTCCACCTGAATATTGATGACCTTCCAATTCAAGGGCTGTTTTGTGGCCAGCTTATAGACTTCCTTGCCAATCAGCATAGCGCAGCACAAAAGCATGACTGCCATCAGCAGGGTGGGAAACGCCCGGCCGTTGACCACGTCTTTCTCAGAAACTGCCACCTGGTCCGGCATGACCAGCAGAATTACCAGGGCAAAGAGCGCGAAGACTACGCCAGTAACCAGGTCAATAGGGATGCGGATTTCTTTTTCGTGCAGCTTCCGGCCCCAGGCGTCCATGCGGCCGTTGAACTGCTCTACCCATTGCTTCATAAGGGTCCTCCTTTCAAAATCCAGGGAATAAAAGGGGGAATGGGCGGGACCTCTGCCCTATCCCATTCCCCCATATGGATCGCTGCGATCAGCCTGCGACAATATCCTTATATTCGTTGACGATGCTCTTCACGTTTTCCACATGGGCCTCCACATCCGCCACGGACATGGTGTCCACTTCCAGCAGCATGGTGCCCTGGAGCCACTCCACGACCTCTGTATCCGCCAGAATCTTGCCGTAGAGCTCCTTCAGCTCAGCGACCTTCTTCTCGTCGGTGCCGGCCCGGGCCATGACAAAGCAGCGGTTGCGGAAGTAGGGATAGCCGTGCTGGCCCACGCCCTCTACACCGGCGAAGGGACCGTTTTCAATGTTGCCCTCGTCAAAGGCGCAGACAATGGTTACGCCCTTTTGCTGATAGGTCTCCAGAATCTGGGACTGGTGGGAGACGGCGAACTGGGTCTCGCCCCGGGCCACGGCTTGAGCGGCCTCGGCAGCGGACTGGTAGGGGGTCAGCTTCAGCTTGTCGCCTGCGCCCATGGCGCCGAAGAGGGACGCGGCCAGGAACGCCTCAGAGCTGGTGGCACCGTTGACGGCCACGCTGATTTCCGTTCCCTGCTGGACATAAGCTTCCAGGTCGGCCACGCTGCCGATGTTCAGCTTGGCATCAGCGGAGAGGACAAAGATGGAGGAATACAGGTTCTCCACAAACACAAAGTCCTCATAACCGAACTGCATCTTGGCAGGGTCCAGGATGGAGGTGATGGACAACAGGCCCTCGCCCACGAAAACCAGCTCGGTATCGTTGGCCTTAGTATCGGCCACCCAAGTGTTTACAGTGGCGGCGTCTCCCTTGATGGCTTCAGCCACCAAAGTGATGGTGTCGGAGTAACTGGTGGACTTGGTCGCCGCCTGCTGGCTCACCATGGCGGCCACGCCGGAGGGGGCCCAGGGGCAGGTGACCTTCCATGTTGCGGACTTCTGGCCGCAGCCCGCCAGCAGGGCTGCGCACATGGCGGCAAGCAGTGCAATGCTGAGAATTCTTCTTTTCATAATCTCGCTCCTTTTCTGTTATGTATCAGATGCAGTCCGGGTTATTTTCCAACATCTGTATAATGAAAATGTAGCATAAAGTCGCGCTTGATTCAACAGCTTTCAAAAGAAAAGACACAAAGTTGTCTGGTTATTGGTTTAGATGTAGAAACTTGTCTGCCTGATAATTGCTATTTTGGATATTTCATATAAATTTGTTGCCGCAGTTTTGTGACGTGCGCCGGAAGAAAACTGCGACAAACAAATGTTGAAACATTACTGTCTGCTTGCGCTTACCTTCTCCGCCACCTTGCAGTATATGTGGATGAATAGAGGTGTCAAATGGTCGCAAAAGAACTGGATGTAATCCGACTGTCGGATGGGCGGACGGGAACTGTTCTGGAAGTTTATGAAAATAGCTCTGCCTATCTCATCGAAATCACAGATAATGGTGGAAAAGCGATTGATACACCAATTATTGCGCAGATAGATATTGTGGAGGTTGTATGGAACGCATAACCAGGAAAATTGCCCATGCCATTGAGGCAGTCATCCGGAGGGGCAATAATGCAGAAGTCAGAAAAAGAGAGACCATGTAGTCGTCCTGGAGATCAAAAAGACAATCCAAAATCATCGATTACGGCAAGGTCAAGAACTGCGATAACAAAAGATGGTATGCTTCAGCTGCATATGTCCTGCCATATTTATTTGGCAGCGGCCTTGTTATGACCACAAATTTTGACCGTTGCCCAAACTAGCAAGTTTCATATTCAGGAGACTTTAGCCCAATCAAAAAAGCTACTCACACTATATCCCCGGAATACTGGTATACAATTGGCATATGCCACAACACAGTTTAATTTAACTTTGAAGCAAGCGTCTGAAGCTTTAAGCCAGACTGTGGCCCAGCTGCGTGAGTTCCTCCAGAAATATCCCGATGCAAATCAGGATTTTCAGACCGAACTGGATACATACCTCAACGAACATCCAGATCATGTAAAGCGTTATACCCATCTTAGGCTTTAGACATCGAGACTCCCTCAACATTTTCTGGGGATCTGATGGGACAAAAAGCCCCGTTTCTCCCTTTTCAGATCGGTGTTGCAGGAAGCCGCTTCGCCAAACCGTTCGTCAAAATATCAAAATCGGGCAGCCGCCTGTTGATGGATGACTGCCCGACAAACTGGAATTTATGAATCCTTCTCTTCATATGGCTTATTCCACGAACCTATCTCAATCAAATTGCCTTCCGGATCAGCAATGTAGCAGGTTCGCTGTCCCCATGGCTCCGTCGTGGGTTCTAATACCGGTGTGGCACCGTTTTCTACTGTATGTCTAAATGACGTATCAACCTCTTCAAATGTATCAACATAAAGTGCAATTTCAAAATGACCATTTAACCCTTTGATATAATTGTATTGATGATTTGTCATCTTCTCAAAGTCTTTCCTGCCATATAGCAGAAACAAGGTTCCATCTTTTACAAGATATACATTATATACATTTCCTGTATTTTCCTCTTCCTTAATTTCAAACCCAAGCACATCCCTGTAAAAACGAATCATCTTTGCCATATCATTAACCAATAGTCCAAAACCATCTAATTTCATACACTACCTCCGTAAATTCCGATTTGTTGACCCGATTATAGCACAGCGTCCCTGCTATATCAATACGCTTTTGTAGAAATC
>CAJUAC010000009.1 GCA_910583885.1 uncultured Oscillospiraceae bacterium
GCTGGGGCTCGTTCTGGAAGCCGCGCTCAGCGTAGAACTCCTGCTCGCCGGCGGTAAAAACGAACTCGTTGCCGCACTCCTTGCAAACTAAGGTCTTGTCTTCGTACATGATTTTACCCTCTCTTTGAATCGAAAAAAATATATTGCGCTCAGCCATTGCTGGGATCGCCAGAAGTAATGTGCCGCGCTGCTTTGCGACGGATGCGTTGCACGGCGTTGTCCACCGACTTGGGGGACCGACAAACCGCTTCGGCCATTTCCTGGATAGTCAGGCCGTCTAAATAGTACCCCAAGATCTTCGCCTCGAATGCAGACAACTGCCTACAAACATCACTAAGCGTGTCCTGCGCCCCCTCCCGTCCAATAACCAGATCCTCTGGATTGGTCTGGGAGATTAATGGTGCGCCGCTAAGGGAGGTATGGCTGTCAAAGAAGGGCATTTCAAGAGGAACCGACTGATTTAGGGGCGTGTGCTTATCCCGGGCAGCAGCCCGGACAGCAGAATACAGCCGGTTGCGGATACATATTTCAGCAAAGGTACGGAAGCTGGCGGTCTTCTTCTCATCATACTCCCGTACGGCATAGATCAGACCAATCATACCCTCTTGGATCAAATCGTCGCTGTCTCCTCCGGCCAAATAGAATGGACGGGCCAGCTGGCGGACCAAACGGTGGTACCGCTTGACCAAAATCTCTTCCGCATCCCGTCCTCCTGCCCGTGCCATACAGCAGAGCGACTCATCAGGCCGGCTATCATATGCGGTAAATGGGGCTTCGTTGATTGACATGATTATTATACCTAGTTTCCCTTGCTCTTGTCAAGTAAATATTAAAATTTTGTGAATTGTTTCTCTATATTTTTAGCGTTTTCACCAATCCGGCCAGCCGCCCAGCACATTCATCCGCCTGCTGAGCGGTTTTTGCCTCGACCATAACCCGGATAAGGGGCTCTGTACCCGACGGACGGACCAGGACACGGCCGTCTCCGCCCAAGGCTTCCTCCTCCTGGCGGATGGCATTGTGCAGCGCCTCGGATGCCATAATCCCCTCCTTCAGCCCTGACTGGTTGGGCAGCTCCACATTGACCAGGGTTTGTGGGTAACTGGGGCAAATGGAGGCCAGCTCTGATGCTGTCTGGCCACTGCGTTTAAGGATCTGTAAAAATTGCAGGGCTGTCAACTGGCCGTCACCCGTGGTGGCATAGTCAGTAAAAATAGTGTGGCCTGACTGCTCCCCACCAATGCGATAGCCATACTCCAGCATTTTTTCCAGAACGTTCCGATCCCCTACTGGGGTACAAACCAGGCGGATATTGTTCTTATTACAGAATTCATGGAGGCCAAGGTTGCTCATTACGGTGCCCACGATGGTACGGCCTGTGAGCAGGCCTTGATCCCGCATATACTGGCCGCAGACGGCCATGGTTTTATCGCCGTCCACTACGTTCCCCTTCTCATCGATCATCAGGCATCGGTCTGCGTCACCATCAAAAGCGATGCCCAGGTCATATTCGCCAGCCGTAACCATGGCGGCCAAGCCCTTCAGGTAGGTAGAGCCGCATTTCAGGTTGATATTGACGCCGTTGGGCTTTTTGTGGATAAAGTCCGCCTCGATCTCGAAGCCAGCGAACAGATCTGGGGCTGTGGCAGCAGCAGCACCGTTGGCGCAGTCGATAAGGACCCGCAGACCGCCCAAATCGTCCTGGACAGTACCAGCCAGATGTTTAATATATTCATATTTCAGATTTTTCATACCGTGGATACGCTTGCCGATTTCCCCACCCTTCCGGATGGGCATTGCCTCTTTGGAAAGGATTTTTTGTTCCACCCTCTCCTCTAAAGCGTCAGAAAGCTTATAGCCTTGGCTGTTAAAAACCTTGATGCCGTTGTGCTCAAAAGGGTTATGGCTGGCGGAGATAACTACGCCAGCGTCAGCCTCCACTTTAATGGTCAGATAAGCCACAGCCGGGGTGGGGATAGTGCCCAGTGGCATAACATCCCCACCCACGGAGGTGATACCTGCAATAAGGGCGCCCTCCAGCATGTCGGAGGAAATTCTGGTGTCCATACCGATTGTTACCAGGGGGGTGCCCCCCTTCTCCTCCATGAGTACCAGTGTAACTGCCTGGCCTACACGGTAGGCCAACTCAGCGGTTAAATTCTCGCCGACAATGCCTCGGATGCCATCGGTACCAAATAATTTTCCCATAGTTGCCTCCTTATTGTTTATGTTCCGTTTTGTGCAAACAAAAAGGAACCAAAAAATCGCTGAGGACACCCCAGACTCCGATCTGGGGCTTATCGGACATTGGGCGGATTGGGGATGGATTGGGTGCCACCGAATAGCAAGCCTTCTCCTGCCGCCCTGTTAATGAGAGACTGCCCGCAAGGGGCACGCGCTCCACTGGCGCTTCCCTACTCGTCCGGTATCCACTCAATGGCTTTCTAAACAAATAGAAGTATCCCTACCCGCATCTTTTGCAGCGTAGCTTCCCCAAGCATCTTATCTTTACGCAGTCTATAACTGGAATATCCGATTTTTTAGCATCCATTATGTTCAATTTAAATTTTAACACATCTAATTCCTGTCAAGATAATCACAAATTAGTTGACGTTCTCTTTTATTGTATATAATAAGATATCCATATCAAAGGAAATTATAGGTTAAACGAAAACTGTGGGAGCGGCTAGGTCTAGATGACCGTGCGCTACCAGAAGAACTGTGACGGAGGATATGACCGTACACAGATGACGGAGTTTGAAGCCGTGTACTTAAAGCAATGGCACAGCCTCACACCTTTTTAAAATGTGAGCTGATCCATTTCCGTTGGTGCACCACCAGGGATGGTGAGGCCCAAATGCTGATAAGCTTTGGGCGTTACACAGCGGCCACGTGGGGTACGTGTCAGGAAACCGATTTGCATCAAATAGGGCTCATAGACATCCTCCAGCGTGACAGACTCCTCATTGATGGTGGCGGCCAGGGTTTCCAGGCCAACGGGGCCGCCGTTGTAGTATTCAATGATGGCACGGAGCATCCGGCGGTCGATATTATCCAACCCCAAGTAGTCCACCTCTAAGGCGGTGAGGGCTTTATCCGCCAGTTCCTTGTTGATAAGGCCATCCCCCACCACCTGGGCGAAGTCCCGCACACGGCGGAGCATCCGGTTAGCGATACGTGGAGTCCCTCTGCTGCGGCGGGCAATCTCCATAGCCCCCCCCTGCTCAATGGGTGCATCCAGAATATTGGCGGACCGGGTGACGATCATGGACAGCTCTTCTGGGGTGTAGAGTTCTAATCGCAATGTTACACCGAAGCGGTCCCGGAGGGGGGCTGACAACTGCCCTGCCCGGGTGGTGGCCCCAATAAGGGTAAATTTAGGCAGATCCAGACGGATCGAGTTAGCCGATGGGCCTTTACCAATAATGATATCAATTGCAAAGTCCTCCATGGCGGGGTATAAGACTTCCTCTACGGAGCGGTTGAGGCGATGGATCTCATCCACAAACAGGATGTCGTTTTCGTTGAGGTTGGTCAGCAACGCCGCCAAATCCCCCGCCTTCTCGATAGCCGGACCGGAGGTGATCCGCACATTGACACCCATTTCGTTAGCTATGATACCGGATAGGGTGGTTTTCCCCAGCCCTGGCGGGCCATGGAGCAGGACATGGTCCAGTGGTTCCTGGCGCATTTTGGCAGCTTGGATAAAGACCTCCAGGTTGCCTTTTGCTTTTTCCTGTCCAATATATTCCCTCAGGTTTTTAGGGCGCAGGGAGTACTCCGCCCCATCCTCCTGTGTCAGCGAGGTGGTTATTAGGGGCTCTTCCTCAACAAGGGGCTCGCTTCTGGAATAATCAATGCTCAACTCTTCACCTCCTCACAGCAGGACACAGCCTTTTCCTTACGATTTCATCATATTTTTCAGCGCCAGACGGATAATCTGTTCCAGTGGATGGCTATCCATATCGATCCCTTTCAAAGCCAAGCTAATCTCCGCCTGGGAATATCCCAGTACAGCCAGTGCGGCAGAGGCCTCAGAGAGTTTGTTTTGGGGGATGATGGTCATCACCGGGCCCGCCACACTATCTCCAGAGGCGGAGATGGTCTGCCCCTTAGCCAGCTTGTCCTTTAATTCCAGAATCACCCGTTGGGCGATCTTTTTCCCAACTCCTTGGGCAGCGGTCAGGGATTTTTCATCGCCTGTGATGATGCTCATAGCCAGGTTGGCGGGTGAACTGGAGGACAGGATCCCCAGTGCGGCCTTTGGGCCCACACCGGAGACAGAGATCAACTGCCGGAAAAGCTTCAGCTCTTCCTGGCTGGCAAATCCATACAGATCCATCGCATCCTCCCGGACGCTCAGATAAGTAAACAGCTTCGCCTGATCGCCCTTTTTTATCTGGGACAAGGTATAGGATGTGGTACGGCAGGCATAACCCACTCCACCACATTCAATCACGGCCAGGTATGGTTCCACATGGGCCACCACGCCGGAAACATAGTAATACATTACAGCCTCCTATGGGGAGCAGATTTACCGGGTATCGTACCGTTTGGGATCGAATACCCGCTCCATGTTCAGCAGGCTTGTGGCACTGCGGCCATGGCAAATAGCAATTGCCAAAGCATCTGCCGCATCATCTGGCCGTGGGATGGCCTTCATCTTGAGCAGCCTCTGGGTCATGAGCATGACCTGCCGTTTTTCTGCACCGCCGTACCCGGCTACTGCCTGTTTGACCTGCATAGGAGTATATTCATACACAGGGACACCGGCCCGCTCAGCTTCCAGCAAAATCACGCCCCGTCCATGGGCAACGGATATTCCCGTAGTGATATTTTTAGAGAAAAAAAGCTCCTCTACTGCCATCTCCTCTGGTGTAAACTGGGTTAGCAGCTGGCTCATATCCTGGGAAATCTGGTAAAGACGGCTGGATAATGGGATACCCGCCGGGGTCGTGATTACGCCGTACTGCCGGAGGCGGACGGATCCCCGATCCGCATCAATAACCCCAAAGCCGATGGTCGCTACCCCAGGGTCGATACCTAAAATCCGCATTCGCTGGCTCCTTTTATGCGCTGTTTAAGGGATTGCCACTTTCTATCCTCAATAGCAAGAGGGGCCCCTGCCCCTCTTGTCTGATAGATCTGTGCAGCGGGCATGGTCACACGACAGACCGAAAATCTATGGTATATCCTATCGTAGCCTGTATGGCCGCAGATTTTGTTGGCAAACTTGCTTTCTTTACAGTATACCACTGGGAAATCGCCCTGTCAATTCCAGTTTAGCAGAGTCCTTCGCCAATATAAAGAGCATTTCACCAGTATGGGGATGTTGGCAATTTTCAAGAATGCCGCCTTTCCGTATCAGAAGAATTGAACACCAGCGCAGCAACTTTTGCGGATTGGGCGGCGTCTTTGGTATAGAAGTCTGCACCCACCTGGTCGGCAAATTCCTGCGTCACTACAGCGCCGCCTACCATCACCTTGCAGGGGGCTCCCGCGTCACGGAGAGCCTGGATCGTGCGGGTGATATTGGGAGCTGTTGCAGTCATCAGGGAACTGAGCCCTACCAGAGGGGCCTGTGTCTCCAGTGCTGCTTCCACCACAGCTTGGGGCCCCACATCCCGGCCCAGGTCAACCACATGATAGCCATAGTTCTCCAGAAGCATTTTGACAATATTTTTACCAATATCATGGATGTCCCCCTGGACAGTAGCAAGCAGGATTGTCCCCCGGTCCCCCGCTCCTGAAGGCAGCTGCAATACAGAAAAGGCGGCTTTCACCGTCTCGGCGGAGGCCATCAACTGAGGTAGGAACAGTACACCCCGCTCATACCGCTCCCCCACCTCGTCCAGGGCTGGAATAATATGGTTATTGATGATCTCCAACGGCGTCTCCTTCTCCAGCAGAGACTGTACGGCGGCAGGAGCCTCCACTTTCCGGCCGCTGAGGATGAGTGTTTCCAGAAACCCATCTGCCAGACAGGTTGGAGGCTGTGGCATTTTGTCCAAAAGCTGATGGCGGGCAATAAAGCATCGACAGCCGCCGTCCTCCCCTACTAGGACTTTTGCGGCGGACAGCGTATCCTGCACAAGGGCCGAGCCGGTATTGACAATCGGCACATTGAGCCCTGCTGCCAGGCAGGCCGCTAAATAAGTACAGTTCAGCACATCCCGGCCAGGCAGGCCGTGACTAACGTTAGATATACCTAAAATGGTTTTATATCCCGCTTGCTTAACCAGGCGGATTGCCTCCGGCGCAGCCAGGGCCTCGCCTTGGCTGGCCGAAGCCGCCATGGCCAGGCAATCCACAAAAATATCTTCCCGCCGGACACCAGCCGCCTCCGCTAGCGCTGCCACACGCAGGGCAGTATCCCTCCGGCAGGTGGGATTTGCGCTGATACCTTCCCCATCTAACGCCAGGACAATCAGGCCTGTGCCATATTTGGCAGCTAATGGCAGCATCTTCTCCAGGCTCTCCGCATTGCCATTAACAGAGTTGAGGATTGGCCGCCCACGGCAGATACGCAGCGCCCGTTCCAATGCTGCCGGCTGTGAGCAGTCAATCACTAACGGCAAGGAGGACACCTTTTGGATCGCCAGCACAAGCGCCGGCAGCGCCTCCGCCTGGTCAATGTCCGGCAGACCGGCGTTGACCACCAGGAAGTCCGCCCCCTCCTCCTCCTGCCGGATAGCTGCCTCTGATGCATAGTCCCAGTTATGGCTGTAGAGGGCCTCACGCATCTTCGGACGGCCAGTCGGGTTGATGCGCTCCCCTACTGTGGCCACAGAGGCCTCTGTCATCTCCCGCACCCCCTGCCAGCCACACAGGCGGCAGTATCCATCAGGCTGGCGCGGCGCATAGTGCCGGCTGTCAGCCACCTGCCGCAGGGCACGGATGTGCTCTGGCGTTGTACCGCAGCAGCCACCCAGGATGGCTGCCCCATCATCCAAAAACGCTGCCCCACAGGCAGCGAACGCCTCCGGTCCTACATCGTAGACAGTTTCTCCATTCTCTAAACGAGGCAGGCCGGCATTGGGCTGGATCATCACCGGCAGATGCGTAGCGCGCAGGAGCTCCCCCAGGAGGGGGCGCAGCTCCTGGGGGCCCATAGAGCAGTTGAGGCCTACCACATCAGCTCCCAGCGCCGTCAGCGTCACAGCGGCGGACGCTGGATCCACGCCAAGGAAGGTCCTCCCATCCGAACCAAATGTCATGGTAACAAACACTGGCAGATGGGTGTGTTCTTTGGCGGCCAGCAGGGCTGCCTTCGCCTCCAACAGGTCGCTCATCGTCTCGATCAGCACCAAATCCGCCCCTGTCCCCGCCTTCATGATTTCTGAGAATCCAGCGTAAGCCTCATCAAAGCTCAGTTCTCCAAAGGGCTCCAGCAGAGCCCCCAAAGGACCGACATCCAGCGCCACATACTGCCCCTCACCAGCGGCTTGACGGGCTAGCGCCACCCCGGCGGCGATGTAGGGGGCCGGATCCTCCCCCAGCTTTTGGCGGCTGGCTCCGAAGGTATTGGCGGTCAGGATGTCTGCTCCCGCCTGGGCATAGGCGCGGTGGACGGATTCTACCAATGCCGGATTGGTTAGATTGAGTTCCTCGGGGGCCTGTCCTGGGCGCAGGCCGGCCTTCTGGAGCATGGACCCCATCCCGCCATCAAAGAGCAGAACCCTATTTTCTGTTAGGTCAATCATGTCTGTCCTTCTTTCTCCGCGCTGGGGCGCGGCCATTGAATCAATACCATATGGAGGGCGTTTAGACGCAAAAGTGCAGGGGTTATGTACCCCTGCAATCTCACGCCCTTGGGTGGGCCTTGTGGTAGACGTTTTG
The DNA here is from genome assembly GCA_910583885.1 of uncultured Oscillospiraceae bacterium. Lineage (GTDB taxonomy): Bacteria > Bacillota > Clostridia > Oscillospirales > Oscillospiraceae > Pelethomonas. The sequence goes on from CAJUAC010000009.1 coordinate 7,840, forward strand.
CAGCTCCTGCTTAATCATATGGGAGTAGATCTGTGTGGACGAGATGTCCGCATGGCCAAGCATCTCCTGGATCGACCGCAAATCCGCCCCGTTTTCCAGCAGATGGGCGGCAAAGGAATGCCGCAGCGTATGTGGCGTAATATCCTTGTTGATCTGTGCCTTTTCCTGGTAGTATTTGATAATCTTCCAAAACCCCTGGCGGCTCATCCGTTCGCCGCCCATGTTGACGAAGAGCGCCGGTTCCCTCGGCGTCAGCACCAGCTGCGGCCTGATATCCTTGACATAATCCGCCAGCGCTTTCACCGCTGTTGCATAGAGCGGGATAATCCGCTCCTTGCCCCGGCTGGAGCAACGGATGAACCCTACAGGCAGATTGACATCCTCTACATTCAGATTGATCAGTTCACTAACCCGGATACCTGTAGCATAGAGGAGCTCCAGCATGGCGTGGTCACGGAAGCCCTTCGGGTCAACGCACTGGGGCTGCTCCAGAAACAGCTCCACCTCCTTGCCGGTAAGGATCTGGGGCAGCTTCCGCTCCGTCCGGACCGGCGAGGTATGCTTGGCCGGGTTGACGTACACCACCCCTCTGCTGAGGAGATATCTGTAAAAGGATTTCAGTGAAGCAATCCCCCGGGCTACACTGGCCGCAGACTTCCCCTTGCTGGACATATAGACCATATAGCGCTCAATATGATCCTCTGTACATTGGGGAAGCTCTATACCTCCCTCCGCCTCCGCGAGGTAGTGGGCGAACTGGGTCACGTCTCGGACATAGGACGCGACTGTATTGTCCGAGGAGTTCCGCTCCAGCTCCAGATATTGCGCATACTCTGCGATATAATTTGCCAAAGAGGCCCCCTCCCTTCTTTAGTATCCATCACAACACCTCCCCAAGCGCTAAACGGAATAGGACAGGTGTTAAAAGCCGTTCACAGCACACACCAACGGCTAGAATTACAGCACACAACACAAACAACAGCAAGTACCTACTCCCATACTGTACAGGAGAGGACCGCTTCCCCCGGCCAAAAGACAGCAGGAAAAGTTCAATTGACAATGGCCAAGCCTCGTTGGCCAACGCCAAAAAACAAGGCAGGGTAAACACCAACCGTACCAACAGCACCCCCATGGCCAATAGCACGCCTTCCCTGCCATAGCAGCGGACGAAGCAGGATACGGTGTACATAGTTAAAAATCCAAACAACCCCGACAGAGCTGGGATCAAGGCTATCCCCGCCGAGGAGAACCCAAACAAAAACAACAGCACCGCATATCCAAAATACATCACCACACAACTGAGCATGGACACCACCACGCCCTCTGCGTCATACACGGCGCAGTAGTCGGTCAAATACTGATCCAGTGCCGCTCGGGCTTCACCGCCACAGGCGCCAGCGTACAGGTGGCCCGCCAGCGCCCCTGCCAAAAACAACAGGGCCAACAGCAGGCCGCGGAGCAGGGACGGATCCCAGTCCCCCCATCGGATTGTACGCAGGACAGTCCGTCCACGCATCTTCCATCACCTCTCCACCAGCATATGCCGTGTGGACAAGGTTTAGAAGCGCCGCCTTTTTGACAGGCCTTCTGCAACATCAGATACCGTTTTTAATATAATAGTGCAATTGCGCCAGATTCGCAAGGGAAAAACAAGTATTGTGCAGTTTTTTGTCAATTATAACGAAATATTATGTAAACAGCATTATGTAAATCTATATTTTGAGGAAGATAATTTGTCTATTCCGCTACCCGGTTTTATTTATTTTGTGCTTTTTTTTCAAAATGGCACCATATCTAGTAGGATCTGTGCTATACAAAATGTAATCAGCAATTTAGCCGGGCATCCGCCCGGCTAAATCTGATTTTTTTACTTTTGGTGATTTTCACATCTTGACAAACCGTTCCCAGCGGCTATCAAGAGCGTTTCTTCCTGCGGGATCTGGTCTTGCCCCGCCCACTGCCACCCTTGGGGAGGTTATAGCCAACAATAGCTGCCAGCAGGCCCCCTGCTGCCATAGACAGCCCCAGCCCAGTCAAGCCGTTTTCAATAGAGATGGCGTCGGCCGTAAAAAACGCGGCTGTCAGCGTCAAGGTGAGGAAGACAGCCGCTACCACAGGGATGGACAACATGGAGGTCCCCTTCCCTTTCAGCACACTGTAACCGCACCCTAGGAAGGACGACAGGGCTGCGGCCACACATACCATCGGATAGAGCTGATCCATCCCCATAATCCCCTTGTCGATCAGCAGTGCGCAGAAGAATTGGAGCGCGACATAGGCTACCAGTGCCAGCACGCCACCGATCAGGCAGTTTTTGACCATGCCCTTTGGCAGAGACATCACGATCTTTGACATAGCAGAACCTCCCGGAAAATATACTGATAAGCCAGTATATTGGCCGGGAGGTCCGGTTATTCTGTTGGACAGGTTTATTTGGCTGCGTTATCGGAGCCTTCCTCAATTCGGGGCGGATCCTCTTCGCCCTTAGCCTTCTTCCCCTTCTTGTCCTCGGGCTGCTGGCTGTTGTTCGTGGATACGGCCCACTTGGTAAGCTCCATGCGTACCCGGTCGTCGCTGGTCTCAATGATAATATTGTTGTCCGTGACCTGGACGATCCTGCCGACGATGCCGCCGATGGTGGTGATCTGGTCGCCCTTTTTCAGGCTGTTACGCATCTCCTCCGCCTGCTTCTTCCTCTTGTTCTCCGGGCGGATCATCATGAAATACAGCATGGCAAGCATCACAACAACCGGCAGTAACAGAGAACCAAAGCCGGCTGTGGCATCTACTGCCCCAGATGTATAGAATACTGGCATTTTACATTCCTCCTTCTTCTTAAAATTTGCCCGTTCCGCCCTAACGAAACGCACTTTGGTTATTATACCTGACTTGGACATGTTTGGCAAGACTTAAATTGTGGACTCCCTTTTCAGATTGGTGTTGCTCAATGCCATTTGACAAAATGATCCGTCATAGTATCTAAAGCGAGCAGATACCCTTTGGATATCACGATAAGATACTTGCGATAACAGCAATCGTGCAAACTGATATTACGCCCACACTGAATACGATAATCACTTTTTTAACCTTTTTATTCCCATTTACTGCCGTATCTATTATATCTGAAAATGAAGCACAAAAAATGGCAACGATCATTAACAATACAGGCATGAACAATAAAAAAAGTTTTTCCATATTTCCCTCCACAATTTCCGATTTGCGAGCTGATTATAGTACATAGTTATTACTGCATCAACCTGGTTTTGTAGAAACTGCCAAAGTGATACCTCGGCAACACTTTTCTCAAAAGGGACATTGTGGATAGCCCATCTGGCCAGCTTCCTCCCTGCTGGTTGCTCAAGTCTCTGCCAGCTTGCTGTACACAGCTTGCGTCAGCCTCACCAATGTGATAAAATATGGCAAACACCTTGTATGGAGGAGGCTGGCTATGGTTAATCAGATATCAGTTGCGGTGATGGCAGATATCCATAGCAACTATGAAGCGTTCCGGTCGTGTATACATACGGCAACCAAAAAAGGGGTTCAACAGTATATTTTTCTTGGTGATTATCTGGGGGATTTGGCTTTCCCGCAAAAAACATTGAAACTGATGAAGGAATTAAAACGGGAGTATCCTTGCCTTTTTATCCGGGGCAACAAGGAGGAGTACTGGATCAATCATCGGAAAAATAGGGATGAAATTTGGAAAACAGGTGTTACCGGGACCGGAATGCTCTGCTACAACTATGAAAATATATCAGATGAAGACATTGATTTTTTTGAAGGTATGCCAATTTCAAAGGCGGTGCAATATGGTGGGTTCCCTGAATTTGTTGTATGCCATGGATCACCATTTCAAGTAAATCAAAGTATGCGACCGGATTATGCGTATATTGATGACCTTACAAAAAAGCTATCCACCGAATTAACACTATGTGGGCACTTCCATAGACAGATGGATTATACACGGAATGGAAGAAGGGTGTTAAATCCGGGCTCCATTGGCGTACCCCTCCGCAGTCCTGGTAAAGCGCAATTCCTGATATTGCATGGACGCAATGGATCATGGGAAATAGAATTTCTCTCTGTACCATATGATGTGGAGCAGGCTATCGCGGAAATGGATGAAGAAAAACTATACCAGAAAGCACCAGGGTGGTATCAAATAACAAAGCATCTCCTCCGTACAGGGGAACACTCCCACGCCGCTATCGCAGCGAGGGCAGCAGAGCTCTATCATCTATCCTCCACTGTCCCAACGCAGAAGGACATTCCTGAAAAATATTGGGAAATGGCAATTGCAGAACTTGGGGCTTTTGACAATGGTTAACTCTTATTAGGAACGATGGGCTGGCAACAACTACTCCATCATATACAGTTTATGCGGTATATCACAGGACCATCCTTGCCATTACCTGGGCGGTGTGCTATACTCTTTTCAGAACAATTAGAGGAGGTTCCCTATGACCGAACTGGAAAAATACCAGGCTTTTCACCAGCGGATCCGGCGGAGGAAAGCCGAAATCCCCGGGGAACTGGAGGCACTCCGCGCGGCTGGCAAGGGAAAAACCGTGCAGTTTAAAGAGTTGATGGCGGAAAAGCTGACAATGGAAATGATCTTAACGCAGCTGCGTTATGCAGGTCTGGAGGAGTAACCGCAACAATAACGGGCTGGGACAAATACTGCCCCAGCCCGTCCCCTATACAATTGCTGGAAGCTGCGACAGGGAATTCTCCAATTTCTGGAAAGTGCTGTGGGGATACTCCTCTACGGATAGCTCCCCTGGATTCTCCATATAGTCAGTTACCAGATAGACAGCCATTCCCACTTGGACAGCCGCCATATCATCCACAGGGTTATTGCCCACCATCAGGCACTCGTCTCCCCTCTTCCCTATATGTTCCATAATACTACGGTAATAGGCTGGGTTCGGCTTGCTGTGGCGGCAGTCCTCGTAGGTGGTAACATAGTCAAAGTCCGCTGCGGCCAGGCCCACCCAGCCCAGACGGGTACTAACAGCTGACAACGGAAAGATGGGATTGGTGGCCAATACTAGGGTATAGCCCTTCTCCCGCAAGCTGTGAATCAGAGGCCCGCGATCCACCTGCTCTTTGAGTACAGAGCGGACTCCGTCAAACTCCTGGCTATAGAAGCCATCCAAAATGCTCTCCAACGCCAAGGCTTGGATTCCCAGCCTTTGGGTGAAGCACTCCCAAAAAATTTGGCGGTTAGTGACACCGCCTTCATTTGATACCATAGCGGACACGCCCTTCCACAACGCATCTACTAACTGCCTGCCGTCATAACCCATAGGACTCAGACGGTCTGTCAATGCTTGGAAATATACCCGGATAAATTCGTCCTGCATAAAGGGGGCCAGGGTTCCATCCAAGTCAAAAAGGATCGTATTGAGCATATTTTCATCTCCTTGTGGGTCATTATACCAAAGAACAGCCCATATGGCAAGGAAAATCCTGTATTCCCACATCTTCACAGCAAACTCACAAAATTTTGCTCCTATTCGATTATAATTGGAGGACAAGCCGATGATCCCTCTTCTCTATCAAGACAAGGAATTTCTTGTCTGTTTAAAGCCCCCCGGCCTGTTGAGCCAGGAGGGGCCGGGAGAATCCCTCCCAGTACTTCTGACCGGACAGTTGGGTGGGGCTATCTACCCGGTCCACCGCCTAGACCGTGGGGTGGGCGGTGTGATGGCCTATGCCAGGACCAGCCGGGCAGCAGCTACCCTCTCCTCTGCCATCAGCCAGGGAAGGTTCCAGAAAGTTTATCTATGTATTGTTTTAGGAAAACCTGACCAAAATGAGGGAGTCTGTCAAGATCTTCTGCTACATGACAAAATACGGAACAAGAGCTTTGTCGTCAACCGGATGCGCGGCGGCGTCCGGGAAGCCAGCCTGGCGTATCGCGTCCTGGCCTCACGGGATGGGTGCTCCTTGCTCAGGGTAGTGCTGCACACTGGCCGGACCCATCAAATCCGTGTCCAGCTCTCCAGCCGGGGTACACCGCTTCTAGGTGATGGCAAGTATGGCGGTGGCAGTGGCCAGATTTCCCTGTGGAGTGCTGCCCTAGCTTTCCCCCACCCAAGGAGCGGGGAAGCTCTATCTTTCCAGGCACCGCCCTCTGGCGGAGGATGGGAAATGTTTTGTCATGACATTGAGGTGCTTTTTCAAGATACCATTTTCTCTCCCAACCGCATGATCGATTAATCATGCGCAAGGGCGCTGTCCATCATAGCTTGGTCTATTCGGCGGAATATTTCTTCCAATTCTGTCTGGTGCAATATTTTTCGAGGCAGCCACGAACGATAAATTTGCTCTACCTCTGTAAGGCGTTCTGGTAATACCGCCTTGACAACATCACGGGCGTATCCATGCGCATCTATTTCATAGGGCAGATTTTCATAAGCGCAGATGAAGTATTCTTCTTCACCAGGAAGCTGGCATCTCCTCCATAGTCCATCGATTAATTTCAAACAGATCCCATTATATAATATGACATATTGGATGCTCCTCTGAATAGACTTGTCAAACTGCTGAGGGTAGATATACTGAACTGCGTACCTCAGTTCGTGATAAAAATAATAGAGCACCTCATAATCTGGCCTACTCCCCAACAGTTTCCTATTTAGAAACAGTGTCTTTACTACAATATCAAATGTACCGAAGGCATTTTCATATCCAGGAGGCATTTCATATGAGAGCTCTATCGCAAGATTGTTTGCTTGTACATAAGAAAAAAATTGTTGCTCTAAACAGAGTTTCATATTCCCTCTCCTCTTTTTTGTTGCTGTCGTAAATACCACTGACACTCCCCTCTGCATGTGCTATGCTGATACAAATTATTGAAAAGGAGGCTCCCTCTTCTATGTCCCTGGAAAACACCAAAACATTAGAGAACCTGCGTGCAGCTCTAGCTGGCGAATCTATTGCCCGCAACAAGTACACCTACTTTGCCCAAGCAGCCCGTGCCAGCGGCAACGATAAAATTGCCGATGCATTCGAGCAGATGGCAAAAAACGAGATGATGCATGCGAAGTTCTGGTTTGAACAGCTCTATGGTAAGCCCTCCGATCCCGCCGAATGCATCATGCAGGCGGCACGGGGCGAGTACAGCGAGTGGCACGACATGTATCCTCGTTTTGCCCAGCAGGCCCGTGAAGAAGGGTTAGAGGATGTTGCCATCATGTTCGAGAAGGTGGCCGCCATTGAGCGCAACCATGAGAACCGCTTTATGACGCTGCTTGCGGAGCTGAGCCAGACAGGGGCGGCCCCTGTCCCTGCGGCGGAAGCCCCTACCCCCAAGCAGAAGAAGACTGGCTACCGCTGCCAGTTCTGCGGTGCGGTCTTTGAGCAGCGTCCCGATGTCTGCGACACCTGCGGGGCTATCGGTGCTTTTGAGTTCGTGGAATATTACGAGTAAACGCAGCATCCTTCTGGATCTCGTTGCCCCACCTACATAAATGCTTCAAAAAGAGCAGGCAGCACATAAGCTGCCTGCTCTCTCAATGCTTTTAATTATTCCGCATCAGCGGGAGCGGGAGTAGGAGCCAGCAGGGCCCGGATGGACAGGGAAATCTTCTGCTTTTCCTCATCCACAGCGGTAATCTTTGCCTCTACCTTCTGATTCTCCGACAAGACATCACCGGGCTTCTCAATACGGTGATCCGCAATCTGGGAGATATGGATCAGCCCATCCACCCCCGGGACCACCTCAGCAAATGCACCGAAGGTCATCAGCTTCACAATGCGCACAAGGGCTACATCGCCGACCTTGTAGGTATCCATAAATACCTGCCAAGGATTCGTGCTGCGATCCTTCACACCCAGGGAGATCTTCTTCTTCTCGGGATCGAAGGAGATGACATACACCTCCAGTGTATCACCAATCGCCACAACCTCATTGGGATGCTTGATACGGCTCCAGCTCAGGTCGGTAATATGTACCATACCGTCCACGCCGCCGATGTCCACGAACACACCATAGCTGGTCATGCTCTTGACTGTACCAGTATAGCGCTTGCCGACCTCAATGTTGGACCACACCTCGGCGGCAGCGGCCTGGCGGGCCTCCTGCTGTACTACCTTAATGGAACCAACTACCCGGCGGCGGGCACGGTTGACCTCAGTGATGCGCAGCTTGACGCGCTTCTTGACCAGCTCTGTCATAGCCGCATCCCTGGGCAGGCCGGACTGGGAAGCGGGGATAAACACCCGGACACCCTTGACAGACGCCACGATGCCGCCCTTGTTCTCCTCCGTCACAATGCCTTCCATGACTTCCTTATTGGCACAGGCTTCCTCAATGTTCTCCCACACCTTGACAGCGTCCACACGCTTCTTGGACAGCGTAGCGACGCCCTCTACATCATTGACGCGAATGACGAACAGCTCCACCTGATCGCCAACCTTCACCACGTCCTCCGGCTTCACCGAGGGATCGTCCGTCAGCTGCTCTACAGGAATGTAGCCGGCTTGCTTACAACCCAGGTCCACATGGACTTCTGTGGGGGTAATGGCGGTGACAACACCGGTTACCTTATCTCCTGTATTTAAAGTATTGGTGTACTGCTCCACCAATTCGGCAAAATTTTCCATGCCCTCGCCCTGGATTTTTTCTTCACTCATCGTCTTTTTGACCTCCTTTATGATGCTCGCAGGTGTGGATGCCCCCGCCGTCAAACCAACTACGCGGCACCCAGACAGTCCCTCCCAAGGCAGCTCGTCCGCGCTTTCAATCTGGAAAACGCGGGAGCAATGCAAATGGCAGATCTCTGTCAGGTGCTTTGTATTGGCGCTTTTGGGATCACCAACCACCACCATAGCGTCCACCTTGGCGGCGAGGAGAGCCGCCTCCGATTGACGTGTATGCGTAGCATCACATATTGTATCAAAGATTTTTAGATTTGTACACTGTTTTTTTAGAATTTTCAAAGAACTTTCCCAAACTTCTCGCCGCAGCGTGGTTTGGGATACCACTGTGAGTGCCATTTCCCCAGCAGCCGCAGTGGTTTCCGTCCACTTGGCAATCTCCTCCGGGCCAGAAAATACCACCAGGGAACTGCACCACCCCCCTACCCCCTGGACCTCCGGATGGTTCGGATCCCCGATCATTACAGGCTGGCGGCCCTCTGCCTGCGCCCCCTTGACCAGCTGTTGGACATGGGCAACCCGCGGGCAGGTAGCATCTACAATCTCTGCGCCGCGCCCGGCCAGGATGTCATAGACGGCACAGCCCACACCATGGGCACGCAGCAGGACACTGTCCCCCGCCTGCGCCTCCTCCGGCCGGCTGAGGGCAACCATCCCCCGCTCTGCCAAGGCGCTGGTGATATGCCCGTTGTGGATGACGCTGCCCAGCATCCTGGGCTGTTGGGCGGACTCCGCCAACCCCCAAGCCATTTTCACTGCACGGGCCACACCGAAACAGAACCCGGCACTCTTTGCCTCAATTACTTCCATCCGTTTACCTCACTGAGGTCGTAGATACGCCGCAGGATCTCCCCTGCCGCCTGCCGGTTCTCCTCCGCTGTGGGACGGCGGCCTGCAACAGCAGGGGTGTAGGGCTCACCAAATACAACTGTCGTTTTCCGCAGGAACTTGTGTTTCCCGCCGCAATAGACAGGAACCATTGGCGTCTTGGTGCGTACTGCCATAACAGTTACGCCGCCCTTAGCCTCGCCGCCGCCCTCAGTATCTACCCTGGTCCCCTCCGGAAACACCAGCAGGCGGCAACCCTCATTGAGGGCACGGATAGCGGTTTTCATGGCGGTCAGGTCATTCCCTCCCCGCTTCACCGGAAAAATGCCCGCCTTTTTCAGCAGCCATCCCACAACAGGAATCCGAAATAGCTGATCCTTGGCCATGACAGTCAGCCGGGAATCCACCGGCAGGGCTATTGCAATCAAAAACGGATCCCAGCCGCTGACATGATTTGCACAGAGCAATGCCCCACCTTCCGGCAGGTTCTCCAGACCTATTACCCGATGGGGGAAAAACAGGCGAATAAACGGCGCAATTATTGTATAAATCACACGGTAAAAACGGTTCATAGCCCAGTCCGCTCCTTGATGATCGCCAAGATCTGATGAAGGCTCTGCTCAAATGTATTCCCTGTAGTGTCCAACAGCACGGCCCCATCAGCTGGCCGGAGGGGAGACACCGCCCGATGGGAGTCATTGTAGTCCCGTTCCTCAGTCTCCCGCAACAGCTCCTCAAGGCTTTGGGGTGTCCCCCGTTCCAGCAGTTCCTTATACCGCCGGCGGGCCCGGTCCTCCGTACTGGCGGTGAGGAAAATTTTTACGTCCGCATCGGGCAGGACAACAGTACCGATATCCCGCCCATCCATCACAACGCTGTACTCCCGCGCCATATGCCGCTGCATCTCCAGCAAAAAGGCACGCACCTCCGGTATAGCGGAAATGTGGGAGGTAATCATGGACACTTCGGGTAAACGGATCTGGTCGGTTACATCCTCGCCATTCCGGTACATCCGCTGAAGCCCTCCTTCCCCATAGTCCATAGAGACCCGCAGCCCTGGCAGCAGCGCGGCTACAGCCTTCTTGTCCACTGGGTCGACGCCGCTGCAATAGGTGTGGTAGCCTACCGTTCGGTAGATGGCCCCAGTGTCCACATAGACAAAACCAAGATTCTGTGCCGCACGCCGGGCAATCGTACTCTTTCCGGCCCCACTGGGGCCATCAATCGCAACCGATATCTTTTTTCCGTTCTCCATGGTACTCCCCCTCTTTGCGCTGGAGCGCAAATCTTTTATCTGATTTTGGCATGTTCCGCAGCTGACGCACCTGCCAGCCGTCCTGTGGACCACGCAATCTGTAGATTAAACCCACCTGTATAGGCGTCTACATCCAGAACTTCCCCCGCAAAGTACAGCCCATCCAGCAGTTTGGATGCCATTGTGGACGGGTTCACCTCTTTTACCGAAACACCGCCGGAGGTGACAATCGCCTCCTCTACCGGGCGGGGACCGCTGATCTCCACCGGCAGCGCTTTCATCAGTGCCAGTAAGCTTCGCCGCTGCCTCTTGGTCAAGCCATGGATTTTCTGGTGGGGATCAATCCCTGCCAAGCTGATAAAGGGCTCTATCATCTTTTTCGGCAGGAGATCCACCATCCCGTTTACAAGATCACTATTTTTATATTTGGTAAAATCTGACACCAAGCGCTTATCCAAGGACTGCTCATCCAAGGCAGGCTTTAGGTCAATCTCCAGCCGGTATTGCTTGCTTCCAAACTGCCGCATATGGGCGGATGCGGAGAGTATCAAAGGTCCGCTGACACCGAAATGTGTGAACAGCATCTCCCCGAAGTCCGTATAGATCTTCCGGTTTCCCTCATATACCCGCAGCGATACATTGCGCAGGCTCAGCCCCTGCAGCTGGGCACATAGCCCTCCCTGGGCACATAACGGTACCAGAGAGCCTCGCGGCTCCACAATGGTGTGGCCTGCCGACTGGGCCAACCGGTAGCCGTCCCCTGTGCTGCCGGTCAGCGGGTAGCTAACCCCACCAGTGGCAATGACGACGTGGCCTGCCGCATAATCCTCCCGGCCTCCCTTGACACCCGCCAGCTGTCCATCCTGAAGCAACAACGCTTCCGCCCTATCCCGGATCAAGCGGACACCCAACCGCCGTAAGCGCTTTTCTAATGCACCGCTCACATCAAAGGCCCGGTCAGATACGGGGAACACCCGGTTCCCCCGCTCCGTCTTCAGCGGGACGCCCAGCTCCATAAAAAATGCCATGACGGCAGTACTATCGAATTGGTTGTAGGCACTGTAAAGGAATCTACCATTACACGGTATACACTGCAAAAACTGATCCGCATCACAGTTATTGGTCAAATTACACCGGCCCTTACCAGTAATATTCAGCTTTTTTCCCAGCCGTTCATTGGGCTCGAGGAGGCATACTGCCGTACCGCCCTCTGCCGCAGCAATCGCCGCCATCATCCCGGCAGGGCCACCGCCAACTACAACTACATCAGTTCTCATCGCTGTACCCAAATACACCATACTCATCCCAAATACCTTCCAGACGGTTAAAAATCTGGGAAATATCTGCGTCCTTCCGATGGCCCGCAGCAACAATGACAGCGTTGAGCAGGCTGAATGGGGCAACCAGGGAGTCCACAAAAGAAATCATATCACTATGGGCCATCAATACCGCAGAGGCCATCGGGTACAACGGCGACATGGCGCTGTCGGTAATGGCTACTACATCCGCACCCCTGTCGCGGGCAAACTGCACGCCCTTGACAGTGGCCTTGGAATAGCGTGGGAAACTGATGCCAACCAACAGATCCCCTGGCCCGATACGCAGGGTACTCTCTAAAATATCCCCTGCGCTGTTGCTTGTCACCAGGGTGACATGGTCGAAGATCAGATGGAGATAGAAGTGGAGATACCCAGCCAGAAAGGAACTGGAACGGACACCCAAAATATAGATATGCCGGGCACCCATCAGTTTATCAACCACAGAGGTGAACGCACTGCGGTCTACCTCATCAATGGCCATGCGGATTTTCTCCATGTCCATCTGCAAAACAGAGGCTACCACATCTGAGCTGAACAGGCGGTCGTTGGACGTCTGGATGCGCTGGATGGAGGTCAGCTTGCTGCGGACCATCTCCTGCAAAGCCTTCTGCATCGCAGGATATCCGTCGTACCCCAAAGCAGCTGCAAAACGGACCACAGTGGACTCGCTGACATCTACCAGTTTTCCCAGTCTGCTGGCGGTCATAAACGCAGCTTTGTCATAATCGGAGATGATATAGGCCGCAATTCTCTTCTGCCCTTTCGAGAAATCTGCCATATTCTCTTGGATAGTATGTAGTACGTCCTTCTGCATCGCTGCCTCCTTAGTGGTCTTATGTACACAGCCCCGCCTGTTCCTCTGGTGTCAGACGCCGCCAGCGGCCCTGCGGGAGATCCCCCAGCTCCAGCGGCCCTTCCCGGACACGCACCAGGCGGGAAACTTGGAGTCCCGCCAGCTGGCACATACGCCGGACTTGCCGGTTTAACCCCTGGTGAATCGTAACGGACAGGATCCACGCCCCCTGCCTACGCATCAAAATTTCCACCTTGGCGGGGACAATCGGTGAACCATCCTCCAACGCAGTCAAGCTGGCCAGACGCTCTGAGCAGCCTGACAGGCGGCCAGAAACTGTGACATGGTACTCTTTTTCTGTCTGATGGCTGGGATGGGCCAGCTGTTGGGCAAACGCCCCATCGTTGGTTAGCAGCAACAGCCCTTCAGAGTCCATGTCCAGCCGGCCCACTGGATAAACCCGTCCCCCACAAGAGGCAACCAACTGTGCTACTGTTGGTCGCCCCCGCTCATCAGAGAGTGTGGTTACAACCCCCCGAGGTTTGTTAAGCATCAGATAGAGCTTTGAAGATGCAGGGGCAACCGGCGCACCGTCAAGCCGGATCTCATCCTTCTCTGGATCCGCCTTGCCGCCCAACCCAGCCGGGACGCCGTTTACTGTGACCCGGCCGGCCTTTAAGAGCTCCTCCGCACGGCGGCGGGAACAGACACCGGCGGAGGAGAGAATTTTTTGCAAACGCTCCATGGAGATCCTTTCTCTGCGTAGCTTCATAGGCCTAACGGTTTGGGAACAGCCGCCCCCACCATCCAGAGGCACCGGCCTCCTCTTCCGCCTGCATAGCGGAGGGGGCTACAGCCACCATATCCACACTGGCCACCTCTTCCCCATCCAGATAAGCGCATACCTCGCCGATCACCTGTCCGGGGATTACTGGGGCTGCCACAGAAATGGGGGCGCGGGCAATCACAGTCAGCCGCTCCTCCCCTGTCAATGGGTAACACAAATCCTCCAATGCCGCCAAAGGGACAGAGGCAGGTGCTCCCCCACGGACCAGGACGGAGGAGAGGATACGTCCCCCTGCCACAGCGGTCTCTAACCGGTAGGCAGAAAAACCATAGTCCAGCAGCGCCATGTGGTCATTCCAGTCGTTGCCATCGTTCAGTGTAACACACACTAAGGTCATCCCATCCCGCTGGGCAGCGGAGACCAGCGTCCGCCCAGCCGCCTTGGTAAACCCTGTTTTTACGCCAATGCATCCCTCACACAGCCGCAGCAATTTGTTATGGTTGGCCAGGTATCGCTCCCCAATCGTAACAGAGGCCGTGGAGACAATACGGCGGAAATCATGGTTTGCCAGCGCGTAAGCCGCCAGCACTGCCATATCCCGCGCACTGGAGTAGTGTCCCTCCGCGTCGAGCCCGTTGGGATTGGCAAAGTGGGAGTGCTCCATTCCCAGCCGTACCGCTGTATCGTTCATCAGCGCAACAAAATCCTCCGTGTCTCCACTGACGCAGTGCGCCACTGCCAGGGCAGCATCGTTGCCGCTGACCAGCATCAGCCCATAGAGGAGCTCCTCCAGCCGCAGCTGGTCTCCGGGTTTGAGGTACATGGAAGATCCCTCCGCCATGTCCTGGGCTGTCACAGTATAGGGCATTTGCAGCTCTCCATGCTCCAGGGCCACCACGGCGGTCATAATTTTGGTAATGCTGGCGATCAGCCGCTCCTCATCGGCGGCCTGCTCGTAGATCACCCGTCCGCTTCTCTGCTCAATCAGGACAGCTGATGCAGCAGAAGTACTGACAGCACTAACCTGACAGGTTAAAACACTTAACACTAAAACGACACATATCAGTGTCCGGCAAGGACCGGGTTTGGACATATTGGGCCCACCTCCACCACGTTTGGATGGGCTTAGTATGCCACGCTGCGGCCATCAAAAAACACGAAAAACCTTCCTGCTGCTCCACTGCCCCTCTTCTCAGCAGGTCTCTTCCACTGGCGGTGCATCCTCTTCCGGCTTTTTCCGGTCATGGATCAGCCCGGTGACACGATCAACCATATCCGGCACCATCTCAACGATCCGGTCAACCGTGTTCATGGCGGGGACTGCCACCGGCATCACCCGGGTGATACCATCCTTGACAATCAAAAAGGCCACTGGTTCGATCCTCACCCCAGTCCCCAATGCGCTTCCGATAACGCCGGGATCTGCTTCAGCATTCTTCTTATTCCCAAAAGCAGTCCCGCCGCCGCCAAAGCCAATGCTGACGCGGGATATGGGGATAAGGGTCACGCCGTCCGGCGTCTGGATAGGCTGGCCAACAATTGTGTTGGTGTCTACCAGCTCACGCACCTTCGCCATGCTCTCCTGCATGATCTCGCTGAGTGGGTTCTTTTTCTCCATGTCCATATTGCTCCTTTCAATGGCCGGTCAAGCGGCCTCCATTTGCTTACCATGTCAACTGACCTGCCGCTTATGCGGCGGCCTGATCCTCTGGCATCTCCGCTGGCGGCGGGGATGCCAGCTTCCGGAATCTCCAAAACCATTTAAGAAGGCTGCCGCCGGCGCGGATCCCCACTGACAGCACATCCCACGGGCGGAGGGATATCCCCACATCCGCAATAAAGTCCATCTTCCCTCCTGTGAAGTCCAAAAACAGCTGGATGTCCTGCTCCTCGATCCGGACCACCCGATGGAGAGGCGGCAGGGCCCCAGCCAGTGCGGCTTCCAATCTGCCATACAACAGCGCCGTGTCCGCCGGATCTGCCCCAGCAACCAGAATGTGCAGCTTCAGCGGCTCCACCCAAATCCGCCGCCCTACCCGTCGCAGAGCACGCAGCAGAATAGGCGGCAATGCCTCCAAGCTGTAAAAGATCTGCTCACGGTTAATCTTAGCCTTTGGCTTTTTTTTTCGCTTGCCTTTTTTCGGTTTCTTTTCCGGCTCCTGAGCTGGTGCGCTTTCCACCGCTGCCTCCGGCTGTTTTGCTTCCTTCTGTTCCGGCCTGGCAGGTGGGAACAGCTGAAGCTTCACCGGTCCATAGCGGATCCACGCTGCAAGTTCTCCCTGGTCATAGGATGCCCTGGCATGGACTGGGATACGCAGTGCAACCACCAGCGCCAACAGTAGGACACCTACAATGCACAAGACAATATTTCCAACCACGCCTCCACGCCTCCTTCCTCCCAGTTATATCTGGCCGCCCTCTGGCGGCGTGGAGGGCTCTTCCCCGCCAACCACCTGCGGCCCCTCCATCTCTAACCCTGGCAGAGGCGGCAGCTCCTCCAGGGATTGCAGATGGAACGTCCGCAGGAATGTCTGGGTTGTGCGGTACAGCCGGGGCCGGCCAGGTACCTGCAAACGGCCGCATTCCTCAATCAGCTTCCGCTCCAGCAACAGCCCCACCGTGTAGGCGCTGTCTACACCCCGGATCTGATCTACATAAGCCCGGGTGGTAGGCTGATAGTAGGCGATGGCAGCCAACACCTCCAGCGCCGGCTGGCTAAGCTTAGCGGGCCTCCGGATCTCAAAAGCCCGCCGGATGGCGATGGCGTAGTCCGGCGCCGAGCAGAGCTGCCAGGAATCCTCAATATGGAGCAGCCGGATCCCCCGGCGCTCAAAGGCGTAATAGTCGCCCAGGCTGTGCAGGGCCTCCTCCGTCTCCTCACGGCCAGTTTCCAGTGCCATGCAGATCCGGTCGATATGTACCGGTTCCCCGGCGGCGAATAAAATCCCCTCCGCCGCCGAGGCCAATTCTTTCGTGTCCAATCCGTGTTACCGCCTTATCGTGGGATAGGTAGGTTTCCCTACAAGGAATGTATCAAATAGAATCTTTTGTGCCAAAATTGGTTAGCGCCGCTTTTGCTGGGAGAAGGGAGTCCATCCCTTCCCCTGTCGGCGTTATCGTACAGTCACTCTCGCCGCCAGCTAAATAGATAATCCTCGCTTTACACAGCTCCAGTACAGCCAGGAACGTCGCCACTACCTCACTGCGGCTGCGGCTGCCCCGGAACAGCAGGCGGAAGCTGGTGATCCCCCGGCGCAGGCGTTCCAGGATCTCCCCCGCCTTGCTGGATACGGGATAGGGCTCCTGGCGGACGATCTCGGAGAAGTTGCTCAGCGGCGGCGGCATCCGCCGCTCCTCCCTGTCCGCAATCTCCTCCATCGCCTCCAGCAGGTCTGCCGGTGTATGGCTATACTCGCAGGATTCCCCCCGCTCTATTGGTTCCGGGTTCTTCACTAAAATATCCCGGCCGAACTCCCCCATAGGCTCCAGTACAGCGGCAACATACTTAATTTTAGCGTAGTTCTCGCTGCTGCGGCGCTCCTCCAGGGAGCGGATCAGCTCCTCCATCTCACTCTGGGCCTCTGCGTCCTCCAAGGACAGGAGCATCCGCGTCTTGATGAACATCAGCTGCGCGGCCATGGTGATAAACTCGCTGGCCACCTCCAAATCCATCTGCTGCCGCCGCTCCAGGTAGGCCAGATACTGCTCCAGAATCAGGGCAATCGGGATATCCTGGATTTCAATTTTATTTTTCCCGAGCAAGTATAGGATCAAATCCAACGGACCCTCAAAATCCTCCATTCCCTCCTTGCTGTGTACCACATGTTCCAGTTTATAGACAGGACCGTCCATCCAGCCACCTCAATACGCAAAAAATAGCCCAGCCATCCACTGGAATACCGCTTCAATCCCCCTGGAAAGAAGGCCGCCTCCCACATCCATCCAAACCAGCAGCAGCAGGGCCAGCATCCCAATGCGCTCATAGCGCATCAGGGTATAGTAAGCCCTTTCTGGCAGAAGGGAAAAGAGCACCTTCGACCCATCCAGGGGCGGGATAGGGATCAGGTTAAACAGCCCCAGGCCGATGCTCAGTATGGCTGTGGTCTGTAGGAAATAAAAGGCCCATACCATGACCGCCCCCACAGCCTCCGCCTGGTAAATCCGCGAGGAAAGGAAGAGCATCAAAAGGGCCAGCAGAAAGTTGGACACCGGTCCCGCTAAGGCTGTAACAGCCATGCCAGCCTTGGGGTTTTTGAAGAAGCGCATATCCACCGGAACCGGCTTGGCCCAGCCGAAGCCGCAGAGGACCATGGATGCCAAACCGATCCAGTCGATGTGGTGCAGCGGATTGAAGCTCAGCCGGTTCATCCGTTTGGCTGTAGGATCCCCCAGGGCATAGGCCGCCAAACCGTGGCAGGTTTCGTGGACGGTCAAGCATATCAGCACCCCCAGCACACGCTGTAGGGCGAATAGCAGCCCACTCCAGTCAAATTGTTCCCCAATGGTTTGCAGATATCCCAGCATGGCGTCCCTTTTATCCCCCAGACGGTTTTTCCGGTTCAGTATAGCAGATTTTCTGGCCAATTACAAGCACTGCGGTGACAAAACTCCGCGTTTGTGTCCAATTTGTTGCAGGGGCTGCCACGGATCTACCTGCCCCCTGGCACAGCTTAAAGAAAACTTATATATTTTCCTTCTTTCATTTTAATGGGATCCCCTGTAAAATATGGAGCATAGAGAAACAAAGGAGGCATGGTCGTATGAACGGGCACCGGCCATTGACGCACAGGCAAAAACAGTGGATCGCGGGTACAGGGATCGCCCTGTTCGTGCTGCTCTCTATCCTAATCTGCTGGTTCGCCGGCAGGCCCTTGATCCGCTTTGCCAAGGAACCGGAGCTGTTCCGGGACTGGGTGGATCAACAAGGCGTGTGGGGACCTCTGCTGTTTATGGGGATGGTCATCCTGCAAATTGTGGTGGCCGTCATCCCTGGTGAACCACTGGAAATCGTCGCAGGTTATGCCTTCGGTGCTGTAGAGGGCACATTGCTGTGTCTGCTGGGGGCCTTTGTGGGCCGGGTCGCGGTGTTTTTACTGGTGCGCCGGTTCGGAACCCGGGCAGTAGAGGTATTCTTCCCCCTTGATAAGCTCCAGTCCCTGGCATTCCTGCAAAATAAGCGGCGCCTCACCTTTTGGGTGTTCTTCCTCTTCTTCCTGCCGGGAACCCCGAAGGACGTACTGTGCTATATTGTAGGACTGACCGACCTGCCCCTGGCCAGCTGGCTGCTCATCAGCGCGATTGCACCGATCCCCTCTATTGTCACATCCACCATCGGCGGCGACGCCTTGGGCATGGGGAATTATACCTTTGCCGCTATTGTATTTGCTGCCACTATAGCCGTCAGCGGCCTGGGCCTGCTGGCATATCGCGCCATTTGCCGGGCGCGGGAAAGGAGCGAATCATGAGTGCGCTGACTGTTCTGCAAACCATCAACCGCGTCATCGGCGTCCTGTTCCTACTGTGCTATTTCTATCAATTCCTATATGTCCCGGTGGCGCTGCGCCGGAAAAAACGGGTGGCAGCAGACGTACCTATCCGGTGCTATGCGGTGTTGATCTCCGCCCGGAATGAGGAAGCTGTCATTGGCCAGCTTCTGGAAAGTATCCAGCGGCAGGACTATCCCGATGGCAATCTGATCCCCTTTGTTGTTGCGGACAACTGCACGGATTCCACTGCCCAGGCGGCTAAAGATATGGGGGCTGTTGTTTACGAGCGCCACGACAGGCTGCATGTTGGAAAAGGCTATGCGCTCAACTTCCTGCTGGCCCAGATCCGGGATAGCTGGGGGGATGATTATTTTGATGGCTATTTTGTTTTTGATGCCGACAACCTTCTGGCCAGGGATTATGTGTCCCGGATGAATGAGTCCTTTGGCCCAGAAAACCAGATTGTTACCAGCTACCGCAATTCCAAAAATTTCGGTGATAACTGGATCTCCGCCGGATACGCCCTTTGGTTCCTGCGGGATGCCGCCTTTCTCAATGGCCCCCGTTCCCAGCTGGGGATCAGCGCTGTCGTCTCCGGAACGGGCTTCCTCTTCAGCAAGGAAATCATGCTGCGCGCCGGTGGCTGGCCCTTCCACTCCCTCAGCGAGGATACGGAATTTACCGTCCATAATATATTGGAGGGCGAGAAGGTTGGCTACTGCGGCGAGGCCGAGATTTTCGACGAACAGCCCACCAGCTTAGGCCAGTCCTTCCGGCAGCGGATGCGCTGGGTACGGGGCAACCTTCAGGTATTCCTCAAGGAGGGCGGCCGCCTGACAGCAGGGTTGGCAGGGGATAATGCCCTGAGCTGTCTGGATCTGCTCCTATCCATCCCCCCAGCCATTGTGCTGACGGTGTGCGGCGTCGTGGTTGGTCTAGCGCTGACTGTGATGGAGCTGCTGAGCGGCGGTCCGGTACTGCCCATGCTGGGTGCTACCCTGGCCTCTTTCCTGGTCCCCTACCTGCTGCTGTTTTTTGCCGGGGCCCTGACTACGGCCACTCAATGGCGGCATATCCATGCAAGCACGTGGAAGAAGCTCCTCTACACCCTCACCTTCCCTCTCTTTATGACCACCTATGTCCCCATTACCATCATGGCCCTGTTCGGCAAAGTGGATTGGAAGCCTATCAAGCATCAGGCTGTGATGAATATCCAGGAGTTGAAATAGGCGTGCAAATGGCTGGGCCCTGTCAAGGGTCCAGCCATCTTTCTGCTTGGACAAAATCACTTGCTCCTATGCAAAAGGCGGTTTCGCCAATCCCGGATGATGCGGGCTATTATTGGTATTGCGCAGCCATTAATTCCCCTCAATACCGCGCCCTCCTCTTGGGCAGGGTGCAGATATGATCCAAGTCATACGTACGGCAAAATTGTTTGATTTCCAGGTCGTGGTCTAAGTAATCGATCAGCAGCATCGCACAAGCACGGCTATCGCTGCCTGCCTGGTGGTGCGCCAAAGGGATGTCCAGATAAGCGCACAGGGTATTCAGCCGGTGGTTCGGCAGGTTCGGGTAGCACCGCCTCCCCATCTGTACTGTACAGGCATAGGGGACTGTACGATGCCAGTCAATGCAATAGGCCCGTAGGCACTTGGCCAGAACCCCCATATCAAAAGGCGCATTATGGGCGACTAACAGGCCGCTGGAAAATACAGGCCCCAGCCCCGCCCATAACTGGGAAAAATCCGGCCCCTCCTCTGCCATCGCCGGCGTGATGCCTGTCAAGGCGATGTTAAACGGCTGGAAGTAGGTCTCCGGATTCACAACTGTGCTCAACTCATCCACGATCATGCCGTTTTCCACCACTGCTACACCGATAGCACTCATACGGTCGTTGCGGGCATTGGGCGTCTCCACATCAAAGACAATGTACCGCCCACTCATGGCTGCAAGTGGATCTGTTGGACCCATAGGCCCCCCTCATCAATTGTCAGCACTGCCATGCTCAGCTCACGCCGGTAGCGCGGCCAGCCACAGCTGCCAGGGTTCAGCCACAGCCGCCCCTCTACCCAGTCCTCGAAATATTCATGGGTATGCCCGAACACGATCACCCGTACATCGCTGAGCCTCCATGGGATATCCTCCCGCTTGTGAGCCATAGCAAATCCTACCCCGCCAATCGTAAAGGTCTGCTGCCTGGGCAGGCGGGACGCCCAGCTGCTCCAGTCGTTATTCCCCCGCACTGCGGTCAACGGTGCGATATCCTCCAGTTCCTCTATCACCGACTCATTGTCAAAATCACCAGCGTGGATAATGTGGTCACAGGTGCGCAAAACATCCAGCACCTCCTCCCTCAGAAGGCCATGGGTATCCGAGATCACGCCCACCTTGATGCTCATGCTCCCCTCCTATCCGCGCTCCGGCGGACAAGAGGCCGTCAGGCGCATACGTTTTTATTATTATACTGCCCACTGGTCTGAAAGTCAATGAATATTGCGTAAAATTGGCAGATTTTCCTATGGAATCTGAAAAACGCAGCCTTTTCCACAGTGTACTCCCCCTCCAGCGGCTTCACACTATCTGCTTGAAAACTTTATCATACAAAAATGGTAAATCTATGCTATAATAGCAGCAGCCCTATACGACACATACAGGCATATGGAAAGGAGACTGCCATGCTTGCTGACTACCATCTGCATACGTCCTTCAGCGATGATTCCCAGACACCTATGGAGGATATGGTTCGACGCGCCCTAGCCCTCGGATTGGACGAGATCTGCTTTACAGAGCATGTCGACTACGGCGTAAAAACAACACTGAATTGTGACTATAACACCTATTTCTCCACACTGGAACGGCTGCGGGCTGCTTATGCAGGCCAGATCACCATCCGCGCTGGCATCGAATTTGGCGTACAGGCCGGGACAGTCCGCCAGTTTCAAGAGGACTTCCAAACATTCCCGTTTGATTTCGTGATCCTGAGTAACCACCAGATCGACAACAAAGAGTTTTGGAACTACCAGTTTCAGGAGGGGAAAACCCAGGAGGAGTTCCAAATGGCCTACTATGGTGCAATCCTTGAGGTGATGGGCCTATATAAGGATTACTCCGTCCTGGGACACCTCGATATGATCAAGCGGTACGACCCATACGGCCCTTATCCAGAGGACAACATCCTGCCTATCGTGGAGCGCATCCTCCGCCAAGCCATTGCGGACGGAAAAGGGATCGAACTGAATACCTCCTCCTTTAAATATGGCCTGCCGGATCTCATGCCCTCCCGCCGCATTTTGGAGCTCTACCACGATCTCGGTGGTCAGATCCTCTCCATCGGTTCAGATTCCCATACACCCGAACACCTTGCAGACCATTTTCAGGAGGTTCTCCCGGTCTTGCGGGAAATCGGCTTCCGGGAAATTTGTACGTTTGATAGGATGCAACCCATATTCCACACACTATAATACAGGAGGGCATGGCTTTGGCCACGCCCTCCTGTGGTATTTCAATCCTGATGCTCTGGTTGGATTTCCCCCAGCATAGCTGCAAATTCCTCCTCCGTCAAAACAGGAATCCCCAGCTCATTGGCTTTCCGGAGCTTACTGCCAGCATTCTCCCCGGCGACCACATAGGTGGTCTTTTTGCTGACAGAACCGCTGGCCTTGCCACCCCGGGCCTCAACCATCGCCGCCGCCTCATCCCGGGTAAAGCGTTCCAGTGTGCCGGTGAGGACAAACGTCATTCCTTTCCACTGTTCCCCTGTGGGCTGCTGGGCCGCATCCATGGAGACGCCAGCCTCCTTCAAACGGTCAATCAGATGCTGGGACTGCGGGCTGTTCAGCCACTCACGGATATAGGCCGCTGTAATGGCGCCTACGTCGTCAATCCCCGTCAACTCCTCCTCCCCAGCCTGCGCCAAGGCGTCGAAGGAGCCGAAGTGGGCAGCCAAAACCTTCCCGGCCTTCTGCCCCACTTGCCGGATACCCAGTGCGAAGAGAAGCCGCTCCAGCCCCCTCTCCCGGCTGGCCGCAATGGCCTGCACCGCATTCTTTGCGGATTTTTTCCCCATCCGCTCCAAGTCTGCCAGCTGCTCCTCCGTCAGGAAATACAGATCTGCCGGGGTTTTTACCAGCCCCCTCTCAATCAGCTGGCTCATCACCGCCGGCCCCATGCCGTCAATATCCATGGCATCCCGGCTGGCAAAGTGGGTCAGATTCTGGTGGAGCTGGGCCGGGCACTCCGCCCCAGTACACCGGATCGCGGCCCCATCCAGATCCCTGGCAACAGGGGCTCCACATACTGGGCAGGTCTCCGGCAGATGGTAGGGCTCCGTCCCCTCCGGCCGCAGCTCCTTGAGGACCTCCACCACCTCCGGGATGATCTCTCCCGCCTTTTGCAGCACCACGGTATCTCCGATCCGGATATCCTTTTCGTCAATGAAATCCTGGTTGTGAAGAGTTGCATTTGTCACGGTTGTTCCCGCCAGCCGTACCGGCTCCACCACGACCTTTGGCGTCAGTACCCCTGTACGCCCCACCTGAACTACAATCCCAGTCACCCGGCTGGGTTTCCGCTCCGGTGGGTATTTATAGGCGATGGCCCAACGGGGACACTTGGCTGTACTACCTACAATTGTACGCTCTGACAAGCTATTTACCTTGACAACTGCGCCATCCATATCAAAGGGCAGCTCCTCCCGGCTGTCCCCCAAGCGGACGATTTCTGCATTGATCTGTCCAGCATCTGTAAACACGCCGCGTGGGATTGTCTGGAAGCCCTGGCTGGCCAGATAGTCGATACTCTCACTATGGGTCTGGAAACCCCTGCCCTCGACAAGCTGGAGGTTGAACACACGGATATCCAACAGGCGCTTGGCACAGACCTTTGGATCCAGTTGGCGCAGGGAACCTGCGGCGGCATTCCGGGGGTTGGCAAAGGGGGCCTCATCCCGTTCCTCCCGCTGCCGGTTGAGCTTGTGGAACACATTCTTTGGCATGAACACCTCGCCTCGGACTATGAGCCGCGGCAGCTTCTCTGGCAAGACCATGGGGATAGACTGGATCGTGCGGAGGTTTTCTGTCACATCCTCCCCTACCCTGCCGTCGCCCCGGGTCGCCCCCCGGACGAACACACCATCCCGATACTCCAGAGCCACACTCAAACCGTCTACCTTTGGTTCCACACTGTAGGCCACGGTTTCCAATGCCTCCTCCATTCGCTGGACGAATTCCTCCACCTCCTCGGGGGAGAATACATCCTGCAAGCTCTCCAGGGGGACGGGATGTTCTACCTGCTGGAAGCTCTCCAGGGCCTCGCCCCCCACCCGCTGGGTGGGGGAATCCGGCGTGATCTCCTCCGGGTGCGCTGCCTCCAATTCCTCCAGACGGCGGAGAAGGCGGTCGTATTCATAATCGGGTATTGTCGGGTTGTCAAGCACATAGTAGTGATAACCAGCGGTGCTGAGGACCTCCCGCAGTTCCTTCATTTCGCTTTTGTAGTCCATTCATGTCTCCTTTTCTGGTTGACATTGCTTTTAAAAATCAATTAGGACTGTTTTCTCCTGTACGCTCTTCCCCTCATCCTTTGTTGATAGAATACTCGTACGCTTCCTCCTCCCCTGGCCTGCCAGAGTTGAAATATGTGTAGGTCCCCGGGACATCGCCGATGATGACGGTCTCTGCCACAGAAAAGGAGTTAGAGACCTGCGTGCTGGTACGGAAGCCAGGCAGGAGGATTGACATAGATACATCCACATACAGCAGGATGCGGTGGGTGGTCTGGTTGATACCAGCCTCGTCAAACTGGTTCTCAAACCGGGCGGAACAACTGCCAATCGACTGCATCCGGATACTGATATTGGGCCCCCGCCCCACCAGGAGTGCTGAGCCGGTGAGGGTACCAGCGGGGATGTTCAGATCCATGTCCGACACCTGTCCCAGGCGGTTGAGCACATCCTGGGTAATGGCAGACTGGAGGCGGTTGAACTCCGCCATGTTGCTCTGTAGGGCAACAATACCGCCCTCTGTATCCTTTTCCAGGGAAATGAGCTTGTCATACTGAATTTCCCCGCTGTTTATGGTATCACTGACCGCCTCCATCACCACCCGGCCCACCATGTTGGATACCCGCGTAACCGCCAGGTTGCCCAGGAGGGCGCGCAGATGGGACATCCCAATAATGGCCAGCGTCATAAGGACGAAGGAGAGCAGAAGGCAGACGAGCTTTGCTTTTTGCCCACCCGTCATCGGGGGGCGGTACCTACGGCGCATAGCGATCACCTCACAACAGATTATGAGGCGACAGCTTTTCCCTATCACCAGATTACCTGGATTCTATCTGGCCTCCTACTCTGGAAGGGCCATGACCAGCTCCTTAAACACCCTGCCCCGCTCCTCAAAATTTTTGAAGCGGTCAAATGACGTGCTGGCCGGTGAGAGAAGCACAACATCCCCGGTATTGGCGCGCTGCTCTGCCATCGCTACGGCGGTGGGGTAATCAGGGGCCTCTGAAATCTCCATCCCTTGCCAGTTCGCGGCCCCTTCTGCCGCCTCCCGGATCGCCTGGGCTGTTGCCCCACACAGGATGAGCAGCTTGGCGTGGTCATTGACAACTGGCCCCAAGGGAGCGTAACTTACGCCCTTATCCTTCCCGCCAGCGATGAGGATCACCTTCTCCGGGAAAGCACGCAGCCCTGCAATTGTGCGGCTGGGGCTGGAGGCAATGGAGTCATTGTACCAGCGCACCCCCCGCCGCGTCCGGACCAGCTCAATACGGTGTTCCACACCGGCGAAGGTCCGGGCAAAGGCCCGGATTGTATCATCAGAAACAAGGCCCTGCACCGCACAGATGGCGGCCATGTAATTTTCTATATTGTGGGTGCCTGGGAGCAGGATATCCGCCAGGGGCAGCACCGCCCGCTCATGCCCCCCATCCTGGAACCAGATGGCATCCTCCCGCAGGAAACACCCACGGGGCGGCATTCTGTCGGAATTTCTCGTAAAGTAAAACACCTTGCCAGCTGTTCTTTGAGAGAGTTCCCGGGTGATTTCATTGTCCCAATTGCAGACAGCACTGCATGATGGGGTTTGGTAATCCAGTACCGCCGCCTTGGCCTGGATATACTCATCCATATCAGTATGGATATCCAAGTGGTTGGGGGCAAGGTTCGTCAGCACTGCAATCTGCGGGCTTTTGCACATCGTCAAAAGCTGGAAAGAGCTCAACTCTACCACAGCCCAATCCGCAGGCTGGATGACCGGCGCTTCACTCAAAAGCGGATGGCCAATGTTTCCTCCCAGATGGACCGTATGGCCTGCCGCCTGGAGCAGGCGGGCGATCACAGTGGTGGTCGTGGTTTTGCCGTCGCTGCCTGTGACAGCCAGGATGGGGCACGGGCAGACATCGAAGAACACCTCCATCTCCGAGGTGATCACGCTCCCCCTGGCCTTTGCTGCATCCAAAAACCGGGGATGCAGGCCCGGTGTCCGGAAGATGACATCATGGTCCAACCCTTCCAGATAGCCCTCCCCCAACCGCAGCTTGCAGCCAGCGGCCTCCAATTCCTCCGCCAAACCTCCCAGGGCCTCCCGCCCCTTCCGGTCGCAGGCGGTCACATCAATCCCTGCCTCCAGCAAAAGCCGCACAAGCGGCCGGTTGCTCACGCCAATACCAGTCACCGCCACACGCTTCCCGCGCAGCGATTGCAGATAGTCCTGTAGTATCATATCAGTTCCCTCCCCCATCGTGTAAAGGGCTGCAATCAAAATATTTTTTGCAACGCGGCCATTATACCACCGGCGCTGGAAGAAAACAACAGATTTTATTCGAACAGGGCAAAAGAGCGGGAAAAAGAACCACTGGCGTGAACTTCTCCGCCTACGATTATTGACAAACACACAGTTTTCCTGTAAAATAGGCAATGAGTAAGACAGACAGCCGCGTGGCGATGCCGAAAGGCCCGTCATGAGGAAAGTCCGGGCTCCATAGGGCAAGGATAACGGGTAACGCCCGCCGAAGGCGACTTCAGGAAAAGTGCAACAGAAATAAACCGCTGGTGTGTCCGCGTTTCCATGCAGACCGCCAGTAAGGATGGAAAGGCGAGGTAAGAGCTCACCCATCGGCTGGAGACTGTCCGATGCTGTAAACTCTATCCGGAGCAACACCGTGGGAGGACATCAGGCTGGCCCGGCCGTCCTCAGGAGGTGGCTGGAGCGGTCTGGTAACAGGCCGCCTAGATAGATGGCTGTCAGATACAGAACCCGGCTTACAGTCTTGCTCACCAAACATGGAGGGAGGGACCATACAGGTTCCTCCCTCCTCCAGTTTAGAAAGGAGTGGCCGCAATGGATATGCTCTGCCTAGCAAAGCCTGATAAGCAATATCTCCAGCAGATTGCCAGCTACCGCCAGGATTTTCTGGATGCTGGCAGCTCCATGGATGGCTGCGGGCCCCTGCGGAGGTTCGATGACCCTATGGAATGGCTGCTACAGATTGAGGCTATGTCCCATTTGGAGACGCTGCCGGACGGCAAGGTGCTGTCCACCCAATTTTTATGTGTCCGGCCAGAGGACGGCCGGCTGGTGGGGATGATCCAGGTGCGCCACTACTTCAACGATTATTTGGAGAAATATGCCGGCCACATCGGCTACTCTGTCCGCCCATCTGAGCGTCAGAAGGGATATGGTTCCTGGATGCTGCGGGAGGTGCTCCCCTACTGCAGATCCCTTGGGCTGGACAAAATCCTGGTGGCCTGTCTGGATACCAACCCTGCCAGCAGGAAGATTATTCTATCTGCTGGAGGTGTCTACGAGAGTACGGTCCATGAGCCAGACCGGGATATCAATTTGGAGCGGTACTGGATCACCCTATAAAAGGAGAACGATATGTCCACTGCATTGAGAGACGAGCTATTTCAGGTACTGGCCGTGAGGGGCGCAAAGCTGATGGGCGTTGGCGATCTGAGAGGTATTGTGGACGGGGATCTGACCACCGGTTTGTCGGTTGCCATTCCCCTGCCCAAGCACGTGGTTCAGGATCTACAAACCGCCCCAACAGAGGAGTACTACCATCTATACCACAGCTTAAACGCCCAGCTGAATGGTATTGTGGAGGCAGGGGCGGCCTTCCTGCGGGAGCAGGGGTACCAGGCCCAAGCGAACACTACAACGTCTGTCCAGATAGATGAGGACTGGCGGACTCCCCTTCCGCACAAAACAGTAGCTACACGGGCTGGCCTGGGTTGGATTGGGAAGAGCTGCCTGCTAATAACGGAAGCTTATGGCGGTGCAATCCGCCTATCCAGCCTGGTGACGGACGCCCCACTGCCATTAAACACCCCCATTGGTGAGAGCCGGTGCGGAAGCTGCGAAATCTGCGTTAAAAGCTGCCCGGCCCATGCACTGACTGGTGCGCTTTGGGAAGCGGGTATGCCCCGCGAGGCATTTTTCCAGCGGGAGACCTGCAAGAAAACCCAGCTGGAGCGGATGAAACTTGCTACTGGTATTGATGCGGATCTATGCGGGCTATGTTTTGCTGTATGCCCTTATACCAAACGCTATCTCCGCGAATAAGGAACAGAAAGAAGCGGCACGGTACAACCCCGTGCCGCTTCTCTTTATGGTCTATTTAGTCCTGCTCCCAGTTGTGCCAGACGTTCTGTACGTCGTCATTGTCCTCCATCAGGTCAATCATCTTCGCCATATTCTTGATATCTTCCTCACTGGTGAGCTTAATGTAAGTCTGAGGCACCATCTCAATCGCGGCCTCGGCAAACACATAGCCCCTGCCCTCCAGGGCAGCCGTAACAGCGTTGAAATCATCCGGCTCTGTTGTGATTTCAAAAATACTGCCGTCGGCCTCGAAGTCCGCTGCACCACAGTCCAGGGCGTCCTCCATCACCTTTTCCTCCTCCAGGTCGCCATCCTCATTGTCGATGATGATGACGCCCTTGCGGTCAAAGCTCCAGCTGACGCAGCCACTGGCTCCCATATTCCCGCCGTACTTGTCGAAGAGGTGGCGTACCTCCGGAGCAGTGCGGTTGCGGTTGTCTGTAAGTGCCTCCACAATCACAGCCACACCGCTGGGACCATACCCCTCGTAGACCACCTTCTCAAAGCTGTCGGTACTGCCAGCTCCCAACGCCTTGTCAATCGTGCGCTTGATGTTGTCATTGGGCATGTTGGCGGCCTTCGCTTTGGCGATGACAGTCGCCAGACGGGAGTTATTGTTGGGGTCGCCGCTGCCACCCTCCTTTACTGCCACAATCATCTCCCGGGCAATCTTGGTGAAAGCCTGGGAGCGCTTGGCATCCGCCGCACCCTTTGTCTTTTGAATATTGTGCCATTTGGAATGTCCAGACATGCTGTTTGTTCTCCTTACTTGTCATGCATCGCAGCCACGCTGCCCTCCAACCGTCCAGAGTGTGCAAGCGGGAGCGTAGAAATACAATAGAATCCCCTCTGCGGGCCGCCGCGAGGTTTGCTGCAAACAAAGAAGCTTACTTCCCCAGCAGCTGCTCCAGAGCAGCCAAGCGCAGGCAGACGCAGAATACGTCGATAGCGGCCTCCAGCTCAGAGACAGGGGGAAGGCTGGGGGCAATCCGAATATTGCGGTCCCGGGGATCCATACCATTGGGGAAGGTTGCGCCGGCGCTTGTCATCACAACACCAGCCTCCTTGCAGAGGGCGAGGGTGCGCTTCGCAAGGCCGTCGGCGGTATCCAGGCTGACAAAGTAGCCGCCAGTGGGGCGCTTCCAGGTGGCAATGCCCAGGGGGGCAATCTCACGATCCAGGGCATCCAGCACAGCGCGGAACTTCGGCCCAAGGATGGCGGCGTGGCGCTTCATCAGCTCCAGCGTGTGGGCCTTGTCCTTGAGATAGCGCACGTGGCGGAGCTGGTTGACCTTGTCATAGCTGATGGTCTGGAAGGTGAGCAGGCCAGTCATGTACTTGAGGTTGTCCACGCTGGTGGCCATGACGGCTACACCCGCGCCGGGGAATGTTACCTTGGAGGTAGATGCGTACTCAAAGACCATGTCGGGATTCCCCGCCTCACGGCACAGGGAGAGCATGTCCGGGAAGGGCACGTAGTCCCCCTCGAATTCGTGGATGCAGTAGGCGTTGTCCCACATGACTACAAAGTCCGGTGCGGCAGGCTTCAGATGGGCAATCCGGTTAATGGTCTCCTGGCTGTAGATGATCCCCTCCGGATTGGAATACTTGGGCACACACCAGATCCCCTTCACTGCGGGATCCTTGACAGCCTCCTCTACAGCGTCCATATCCGGGCCGTTCTCCGTCATGGAGATTGTAATCAGCTCCATACCAAAGGACTTCGTTATGTTGAAATGGCGGTCATAGCCCGGGGAGGGGCACAGGAATTTGACTGTATCCAGCTTCGACCAGGGCTTCTCGCTGTGGAGCAGGCCGTGGGTGTAGGCCTTGGCGATGGTGTCATACATCAGCGTCAAGCTCGCGTTGCCGCCAATAAAGCACTCCTCACTCTTGCAGCCCAGGAGCTCTGCAAAGTACTCGCGCGCACAGGGCAGGCCCATGAGCTCACCATAGTTGCGGGTGTCAAAGCCCGCCTCTACGCAGTCCTCCGGCTTTTCCAGTACGGTCAGGATGTCGCTGACCAGATCCAGCTGCTCCTTGCCAGGCTTGCCACGGGACATGTCCAGCTTGAGCCCCTTGCCCTTCAACTCCTCAAATTTCTGGGATACCGCCGCATATTCGGCCTCCAGCTGGGTGCGCTCCATCTGTTTGTATTCCATAGTTGTTCGCTCTCCTTTTCTCCCCCAAAAAGGGATAGTAATCTTTGTCTATTGTACTATAGGGTGCTGAAAAAAACAAGGGGTGAGTTTCAGCCATTCCGCCGCTTTCTCATTCCACGCCTGCCCGCACAGCCGCTAGGCCTACCGCCCCGCCTGCCTGCTGTTCCAGGCCCGGAGATCCTTCAATTCCTCATATAACCGCACATAGCTCCGGTGGCGGCTGGCCGGGATGTCCCCCTTCCGCACCGCTGCCAGAACCGCACACCCCTTCTCCTTGGTGTGCCCACATCCGACGAAGCGGCAGTCCCCCAGGTAGGGGCGGAACTCCAGAAATGACTCCGCCAGGTGCTCCTTGAGCGCCAGGTCAAGTTCCTCAGCGTCAAAGGAGCTGAACCCCGGTGTGTCGATCACCTCCGCCCCACAGGAGAGGCGGTACAGCTCCACATGGCGCGTGGTATGCTTGCCCCGCCCCAGCTTCTGGCTCACCTGGGCTACCTGGAGGGAAAAGCCAGGCTCTATGGCGTTAAGAAGGCTGGATTTCCCTACGCCTGAATTTCCTGTAAAGGCAGATAGCTTGCCAGTTATCAGGGCGGCCAGCTCTTCGATCCCCTCCCCGGTCTCCGCACTGGTGCGGACGGTAGGGAACCCGGCGTGCCGGTAGATTGCTGCCAGCCCCTCTCCAGAGGCCAGGTCACATTTGTTGATACAGACCACCACACCACAGCCCTTCAGAGCTGCGATGGCAGACACGCGGTCAATCAGGAATGGATCCGTGATAGGGATGGCCTCTGAGGCCACCACCACCAGTTGATCCACATTGGCCACCGCCGGACGGTCAAAGGCCGTCCGCCGCTGCACAATCTCCCAGACCATCCCTTCGCCTTGCCCAGTCTCCCGGACCTCCACCCAGTCCCCCACCAGGGGGCTGCGGCCCTCCTGGCGGAATTTTCCCCGCGCACGGCAGGTGACGGTCTGGCCGTCCATCTCCACGTAATAAAAGCCGCTGAGTGCCTTCTGAACTCTGCCCCTACTCACTGAAAGTCACCGTGTCATCCGTCCACTGCTGGTCGTCCGCAAAAATCCGCAGCCGGTGCTCCCCTGCCTTGGCATAGATGGTTTCCTCCAGCCGTCCAAAGTCGCCCGGGATATTGCTGTCAAATACAATGTCGTTATCCAGATAGATTTCGATATGAACCTCCTCCGGGCTGTAGGGCACGTTGAAGCCTACCACGCGCCCAATCAGCTTTTCTCCATCGCTGTAGGTGAAGGAGACAGTGGAACCCTCCTCCACCTCCGTGCCGGTCTCTACACTTTGGGTGAGGACCTGACCCTCTGGGGCGGAGCTCTCCTCCTTGACAAATTCCGCTTTCAGGTTCAGCCCATCCATCAGGCGCTGGACCTCCTCCATATCCTTGCCCACACAGGAGACCATTGTGGAATACTTGATCTCCGGCCCAAGGCTGAGATACAGCGTCACCTCATCCCCCTCACTGAGGGCTGTCCCCTCAGCAGGCTCTGCCCGTGACACATAGCCCGCTGGTACCTCATCGTTATACTCGCTCTTCCCCTCCTTAATCACCAGTGATAGCTCACTGAGGCCCTTGGTCTGCTCCAGGATCAGCCGGGCCCCCCGGGCCTCCTGGCCAACCAGGTTGGGCATGGTTCCCGACCGCCCCCCCATGCTGATGGTCACGGTGATGGTAATGGGGTCTGTACCGGCGTTCTTTTTGACCTGGTCCGCCTTCGGGTCCTGTTTGATAATCTGGCCCTCCGGATATTCGGTGCTGTACTCATGGATACTGTTCTCTACAATTTCAAAAGCCCCGACAACCTCCGGCATGGCGAGGGCCTCCTCCACTGTCTTGCCCACTACATTGGGCACCGTGTACTCTGGGATTTCCTGCACGGTAAAGCTATCCATAATGCTTTGATAGAGCCTGGTGACGCCAAAGTAGCCCACTGCTGCCACAATGACGATCAGCAGCAGGGTTTTCCACCAGCCACCCCGGCGGCGGTCATCCTCCTCATCATCCTCCTCTGGAGGGGGCGGCGCGTAGCGGACCTGCCTGGGCCTGGCCGCACTTACATTGGGGATGTTCTGGGTCGGTTCGTCCTCCCCGCCCCGCTCTGGGCGCAAATCCTCAGCGGAATAGTCAAAGCTGACGGATGGATCCTTCCGGAAAGCATCCAGGTCGGCGAGCATTTCATCAGCTGTACTATAGCGCCGGTTGCGGTCTGTTGCCATCGCCTTCATGCAGATCTGCTCCAGCGCCTCCGGGATCTCCGGGTTCAGCTCCCGTGGGTTGAGGGGGATTGCGTTGAGGTGCTGGATCGCCACCGCCACTGGGTTGTCCCCCTCGAAGGGCAGGCGGCTGGTGAGCATCTCATAAAGCACCACACCGGCGGAGTAGATATCGCTGCGGTTATCGGTATAATCCCCCTTGGCCTGCTCTGGTGAGATATAGTGGACCGAGCCAATGGCCTCGTTGGAGGGATTGGAGCCGTTGGAGAGGTAGGCAATGCCGAAATCTGTCACCTTCACCGTACCATCCCGCAGCACCATGATGTTCTGCGGCTTGATATCCCGGTGGATGATACCCCGGCTGTGCGCGTGGCTGAGGCCCTTCATGATCTGGGTAATGAAGTGGAGGGCCTCCGGCCAGTTGAGCCTCCCGCGCCGCTCCATATACTGCTTGAGGGTGATGCCGTCAATCAGCTCCATGACAATATAGTCCATGTCGCCCCCGCGGCTCACGTCGTAGACCGCCATGATATTGGGGTGGGAGAGCATGGCGACAGCCTGGGACTCGTCGTGAAACCGGCGGCGGAACTCTGCGTCCTCGCTGAGATCCTTCTTCAGCATCTTGATGGCAACCAGACGGTTGAGCCGGTGGCACTTGGCTTTGAATACTACCGCCATGCCCCCGGTCCCAATGACTTCCAGGATCTCATAGCGGTTATCCAGCATCTTTCCTATGTATCGTTCCATAGTCAAGTATCCTTTCTCCCCGGCTTCACTGCTGCTGCAGCAGCACGGCGGTTACATTGTCTGGTGCGCCCTGGCCCTTGGCAATCTCCAGAAGCCGGTCCAGACAGGTGTTGTCGTCCCCACCCTCTAATACTTCCCGCGCCATCTCCTCGTCTGTCGCCGTGGTAATCAGGCCGTCGGTACACAGCAGGAGGTAGTCGCCCGGCAGCAGCTGGACCTGGTAGCTGTCGCTGAGTGCCTCAGCGTCCGGCCCCAGGGCGCGGGTGATCAGGTTGCGGCCCGGATAGTTCCTGGCCTCGGCCTCTGTAATGGCCCCCCGCTCCACCAGCCGCTCCACCAGGGAGTGGTCGCGGGTGATGCGGGAGATGGCTTTTTTACCGCCCCCGCCGCGGATCAAATAGGCCCGGCTGTCGCCTACATTATTGACCAGCGCCTGACCCTCCCGGGCAATGGCGGACACCAATGTGGTCCCCATCCCCCGCTGCTTCTCCCGGACAGACCGCTCATATACAGCGGTATTCGCAGCAGCCACAGCGAACTCAGCCACCTCACGTACCTGCTCCAAATCCATGTCGCAGCGCAGGTTGGCAAGGCATGTGGCGAGGAAGGCATCCACGGCCAGCTCGCTGGCCTGCTTCCCGCCGCCTGGGCCCCCCATCCCATCACAAACAACACAAATGGTAAAGCCGCTCTCCTCGCTGCACCGGACCGCATAGGCGTCCTGATTCTCCCGGCGCACCAGGCCGATATCCGTCATGCCCCATACGTTCATCATATCCTTAGAGTCCCTTCTTTCCTGTTTCCATGGCTTTCCTGCGCAGCTGGCCGCAGCTGGCATCGATGTCCCCGCCCAGGCTCCGCCGCACAGTGGCTGTGACACCCAGCCCCTCCAGCCGCTGCTGGAAGCGCCGTGTCCGGCGGCTGGGCTTCAAGGGGCTCTCCGCCACGTCGTTAAGGGGGATCAGGTTTACATGCCCTGGCATCCCCCGCAGCTTCTCCGCAATCAAGTCCGCCTGCCAGTCTGCGTCATTTACACCGTCAATCATGGCATACTCAAAGCTGATCCGGCGGCCAGTCTTTTTAAAATAGCTGTGGCAGGCTGCAAACAGCTCCTCCACATCGTATGCCTTGTTCACTGGCATGAGGCGGCTTCGTGTTTCACTGTCTGGCGCGTGGAGGGATACGGAGAGTGTCAGCTGGAGCTCCAGCTCCGCCAGACGGCGGATGCCGGGGATCATTCCGCAGGTGGAGAGGCTGATATGCCGCATCCCGATATTCATCCCCTGCGGATGGTTGACCAGCTCCAGAAACCGCAGCACATTGTCCAGGTTATCCATTGGCTCGCCAATCCCCATCAGGACGATGTTGGAGACCTCCAGGCCGCTGCCGGCCTGGGTAAACAGCACCTGCTCAAGCATTTCCGACGGCCGCAGATCCCGCACCTTCCCCCCCAGGGTAGAGGCACAGAAGGCGCAGCCCATACGGCAGCCCACCTGGCTGGAGATGCAGACAGTATTGCCATGGCGGTAGCGCATGAGCACTGTCTCGATGCAGTTGCCATCCTTGAGCTCCCAGAGATATTTCGTTGTCCCATCCATCTGGGAAACCTGCTTGCGCGCCTCCTTGAGTGCGGACAGCTCCCAACGCTCCTCCAGCCGCTGGCGCAGGGGCTTGGAGATATCGCTCATCTCCGCGAAGGAGCCAGCCCCACGGTGGAGCCAGGCAAACACTTGCTTCGCCCGGAAGGCGGGCTCCCCCAGTTCCCCCATGGCCGCTGCCAGCTCCTCCAGGGTCATGGACCGTATATCTTCCCTCATACTCGCCTCATTTTGCAGATGTAAAACCCGTCAGTCCCATGCCGTTGGGGCCACAGGCTCATGCTTCCATCCGTCTCCCCCTCCAAACCAGGCAGTGAGAAGGGTTCCTTCTGGAATGCCCCATGGCGGGAGAGGAAGTCTGCCGTAATCTCCCCGTTCTCCTCTGGCAGGATCGTACAAGTGGCATACAGCAAGACGCCCCCTGGACGGACATAGCGGCTGGCATTATCTAAAATTGCCCGCTGGACTGC
Organism: uncultured Oscillospiraceae bacterium; assembly: GCA_910583885.1. Lineage (GTDB taxonomy): Bacteria > Bacillota > Clostridia > Oscillospirales > Oscillospiraceae > Pelethomonas. The sequence continues at coordinate 43,802 of CAJUAC010000009.1, forward strand.
TGGGAGCCCTGCCAGCGCTTGGGGATCCTTGTACCGGATATCCGGCTTTTTGCGGATGATGCCAAGGCCTGAGCAGGGCACGTCACAGAGTACCAGGTCAAAACCCCCGGCCCACTCCGCCCGCTCTTGCCGGCCATCAGCCAACACAGGGCGGATACATTGCAGCCCCAGCCGCGCCGCACCCTTTTCTATGAGCGCCAGCTTGTGCTGGTGGATATCACAGGCCACCACCTCACCCTGATCCCCCATCTCCATAGCCGCAGCAAACGCTTTGCCCCCCGGTGCCGCACATACATCCAGCACCCGCCACCCGGGCTTGGGCCCAGCGGCCAGTACAGCCGCCTTCGCGGCGGCGTCCTGTACCTGGAACAGCCCCTTTTGGAAAGCGGGCAGAGCTGTCAGCTCCCCTCCGCCGGAGAGCAAATAGCACCCCGGCATCCAGCTGTGGGGCGTCACGCCTGCAGCGGAGGCCTCCAAGCTGGCAGACATCTCTGCCGCCGTTCCCCGCAGGGGGTTATACTGGATGGTGGTCGGGACACCTTCGTTGTCCAAATGGAGGAACGCCTCCGCCTCCTCCCCTCCCAGCAGCCCTACCAGCCGCTCCACCAACCATTTGGGGTGACTGTACCGGAGGGCCAGGCCGTCCATCCCCGCAGGGATGGCGGGCAGGCTGCCCTTTTCCCGGCTCAACCGGCGGAGGACTGCATTGACCAGCCCGGCAGCCCGTTTGCGCTTCCCGCGCTTGACCGTCTCCACCGCCTCATCCACGGCGGCGCTGTCCGGCACCCGGTCCATATACAATATCTGATATGCCCCCAGCCGCAGGACATCCCGCACAAAGGGCTCCAGCTTGGCAAAGCTCTGGTCACAGCAGTGATCCAAATAAAAATCCAATAGCGCCCGGTTCTGTAGAACCCCATAGGCCAGCCGGGCTGCCATAGCCGCCTCCCGGCGGTCCAACCCGCGGCTGGCGGCCTTCAAGCTGTTGTCCGACCAGGCCTCCAGGCGCCGGCAGGCAGTCAGGGCCTCCAGTGCCGCCTCTCGTCCAGTCCCCATCAGCGCCTCCTGTCGTTCCGGCCTGCAAAAATGAGCAGATAGCGCAGCAGCTGCACCAGGCTCATGAGCAGAGCCGCCACATAGGTCAGTGCAGCAGCGGTCAGGACTGCCTTGGCCCCCTTCCGCTCCTCCCCATCCAGCAGGTTTGTGCCGTCGATGGTCCCCAGGGCTCTGGCGGAGGCGTCAAACTCCACCGGGAGTGTCACCAGCTGGAACAGGCTGGTCAGCCCAAAGAGCACAATCCCAACGGCAAACAGAGGCTGGGAATAGAGCACCAGCCCCAGCATCAGCGCTATAAAGGCAAACTTTGAGCCGAACTGCGTTGCCGGGATGATGGCAGAGCGGATGCGCACTGGGCCATAGCCCATGGCATACTGCACCGCATGGCCCGCCTCGTGGGCTGCTACCCCCACCGCCGCCACTGTGTCCGCATTGTACACCGGCTCCGAGAGATAAATTGTGTTATCCCGTGGATCATAGTGGTCTGTCAGCTGCCCCCGGCAGGAGCGGATCGCCACATCGTGGACGCCGTGGGCCCGGAGGACCTCATAGGCGGCCTGGGCCCCTGTCACCCCCCGGCGGTTGCGCTGGCGGCTGTAGCGGTTGAAACTGGAACTAACCTTGATCTGTGCATAGACCGAAAGGAGCAGCACAGGGATCAAGATAATCCAGTAGATCGCGTCACTATAAAAACGCATCGTCCATTTCCCCTTTTATGAAAGAAAACCCAATAAAAGTTCTTTTTGATTCTTTTTCTTCCAAGAAAAAGAATCATTACCCCATTTCCTGCGTTACCGCAACCGGATGCCCCCGCAGATAATCCGCAGCAGCCATGCGCCTGCCTCCGTCGGCCTGGAGCTCAGTAATCAGCAGGCTCCTGCCGTCACCGCAGGCGACCTCGATTCCCGCCGCCCCAGCGGAGAGGATCGTCCCGGGCGCACAGCCTGTCTCCGCTCCCTCCCGGGCACGGTAGACCTTCCAGCGCACCCCCGCTACATCTGTCACAGCACAGGGCCAGGGGATCAAGCCGCGCACATGGTTAACCAGCTCCCGCGCAGGCCTGCCCCAGTCCAGGGGGGACATTTCCCGGGAAAGCATGGAGGCATATTGGTACTGTGGCCCATAGGCCTGCGGTGTCCGGGGCGCAGTGCCCGCCTCCAGCAGCCGCAGTGCCTCACTGGCCGCCTCGCCGCCCAGCTCCGCCAGACGGCTATAGAGCTGGCCCGCATCCTCCTCTGCTCCAATTGGTGTACGCTTGACCAGGAGGATATCCCCTGCATCCAGCTCTGCCGCCATATACTGGATGGTAACGCCAGTCTCCTCATCCCCGTTGAGGATGGCCCAGTTGATGGGCGCTGCCCCCCGGTACTGGGGAAGGATGGAGGAGTGGACATTAATCATCGCCTTTTTCGGGATATCCAGCAGCTCCTGCGGCAGCAGCTTACCATAGGCAGCCACCACTGCCACATCAGGCTCCAGCGCCCGCATCTGCTCCAGTGCCTCCCCATCCCGGCAGGAACGCGGCTGGAACACAGGAATCCCTTGTGTGAGCGCATATTCCTTTACAGGCGTTGGCATCAGCTTCATCCCGCGGTTTTTGGGCTTATCCGGTGAGGTAAACACAGCCACAATGTCCCAGTGGTCCTCCACCAGGCGGCGCAGCACTACAGCGGCAAAATCCGGAGTACCCATCAATACTACACGCAAGCTCACCTCTCCCCCTTCTCCTCTGCTTCGTAAAATTCCTCCAGCTCCTCCTCTGTCAAGAAGTGGTCAATGTGCTCCACGTACAGGTGTCCATCCAGGTGCTCGATCTCATGGCAGAAGCAGCGTGCTGTCAGCTCCTCCCCTTCCGCTTCAAACCAATTGCCGAACCGGTCCTGTGCCCGGATCCGGACCCGGTTGGGGCGGGACACCATCCCCCACTTGCCTGGGACACTGAGGCAGCCCTCCGGCCCAACCTGCTCACCGGACTGGGAGAGGATCTCCGGATTTACCAGCTCCAGCATCTCCTCCGTATCATCCACCACAATCACTGCCCGGCGGAGGACGCCGACCTGTGGAGCTGCCAGCCCCGCCCCCTGGGCCTCTGCCAGGGTGTCCTTCATATCATCCAGGAGCTGGTGGAGCCGGTCGTTGAAATCCGTCACCTGACGGCACTTCTTGGTCAGCATAGGGTTTCCCTGGGTTACGATTTTCCTAATCGCCATGGTTATTTTGTCCTCCTTTGGGCGGGAATAAACTTCTTTTTATCAGTCGTCCGCATTGCAGTCCACAAATAGGTTCATCCCCCGGTTTTCCTTTCTCTGATGGAACGCGCGGATATAATAGCCCAGCAGCTCCCGGGTGGTGTGGTCGTTGCGCCCCACCCAGAAAATGCGGTAGCGGTAGCGGTTGTTCACCTTGACAATGGGCGCTGGGGCGGGGCCTAAAATCTCTACTGAGAGGTTGGATGCAGTAGGATACCGCGTCCCGGTGCGCATCGCATCCCGCAGCTGGGCGGCGGCGCGGAGCACAGCTCCCTCCTCCGCGCCAGAGACTGTCAGGGTGAAAATATCCGCAAAGGGCGGATACCGACGCGCCCTGCGGAGCCGGATTTCCCCGGCATAAAAGCTGTTGTAGTCCTGGGCAGCTGCGCTGGTGATGACCTCATTGTCCGGAGTAAAGGTCTGGATCACCGCCCGGCCCCCCTTGCTGCCCCGGCCTGCCCGGCCTACCACCTGGGTGAGCAGGCTGAAGGTCCGCTCCGCGGCGTGGTAGTTGTCCACATACAGGCTGAGATCTGCCGCCAGGACACCTACCAGTGTGACATTCTCAAAATCCAGGCCCTTGGCCACCATCTGTGTCCCCAGCAGGATCGGAATCCGCTCCCGTGCAAAGCGGTCAAGGAGCACCTCATGGTTGCCGGAAACAGTATCTGCATCCATCCGCAGGATCTGTGCCTGGGGAAACAGCCCCGCCAGCTCCTCCTCCACCTTCTGCGTACCTGCCCCCACCTGCTTCATCAGCCCGCCGCACTCCGGGCACACCTTGGGCGCCCGCTCGGAGTGCCCACAGTAGTGGCACATCATCCGCCCATTGGCGCTGTGGTATGTCAGCGGTACACTGCACCGGGGGCACTGGGGCGCTTCGCCACACTCGCCGCACAGCAGCATCCGGCTGCTGCCCCGGCGGTTGAGGAAGAGGATGCTCTGCTCCCCTCTCTCCAAGTTCCCCTCCAGCTCCCGCCGCAGAGGGGCGCTGATCATGCCGCTGTTCCCAGCCCGGAGCTCCTGGCGCATATCCGCAATCACCACCTCGGGCAGCGGCTGGCGGTTGTAGCGGGTGCGCAGGATGCACTTCTGATATACCCCCCGCTGGGCCTGGTAGGTGGTCTCTACAGAGGGTGTGGCGGATCCAAGGACCAATGTGGCCCCCTGCTGGGCGCACAAGAACTTCGCGACATCCCGCGCATGGTAGCGGGGCGGATTTTCGGACTGGTAGCTGCTCTCGTTCTCCTCGTCCAGGATAATCATCCCTAAGTTCTCCAGCGGTGCGAATACGGCACTGCGGGTCCCCAGGACAATATCCACCTCCCCCCGCCGGATCCGCTTCCACTGGTCATAGCGCTCACTCATGCGCAGGCCGCTGTGGAGCATGACCACCCGGTCTCCGAAATATGCGCCGAACTTGGCCATCATCTGGGGCGTCAAGGCGATCTCCGGCACCAGGATCATGCCCCGCCGTCCCTGGCGGACTACCTCCTGGAGCAAACGGATGTAGACTGATGTTTTCCCACTGCCAGTGACCCCATAGAGGAGGGAACAGGAGGCAGCCCCCTCCTCCGACCGGGTAAGAATGCTGTCGTAGGCGGCCTGCTGCTCCTCGCTGAGGACAATCGGCCCGCTCTCCACCACAGCTTCCATCCTGGGGACGCGGAGTACCTCCTCCTGGGAGAAGGCTACCAGGCCGCTTTTCTCCAGGTTCTTCAGCGTCTGGGGTGATGCGCCGGTAAAGTAGCAGAGCTCCGTGGAAAGGGCGCTGCCGATAGAACACAGAAGCTTGATGACCTCATAGCGCACAGGGGCAGACCGGCGCCTCGGCTCCACAGCAGCCATAGCTTCCTCCGCCGTCACTGCCAGCGTCACCCGCCGTGCCTGCTTGTCTGAGATTTTCCGGGAGGCCGTCGTCTCAATGGACACCAGCCCCCGCTTTTGCAGCTCCCGTGCCACAGCAGGTGCGCCCTCCCCACAGGCCAGGCGCAGGGTGTCCCATCCGGCTGACCCGCCCTGGGAGACCAGTGTCTCCAGGATCCGGCTTTCCCGGCTGTCCTTCCCCGTTTCCAGGGCGGCCTCCCTGTCGATCCGGAGGACGCAGGCCTCCCGGACCTGGTACCACAGCCCTGCTGGTAACAGCGCTTTGACCGCGTCGTAAAGCGTACAGAAATAGCGCTCCCGCAGCCACAGCGCCAGCTTGATTTGCAGCGGGCCCAGCACACTCTCCTCATCCAGGATTTCCGTCAGTGCTTTCAGCCCTGCCCGCTGGCTCTCCTGGCCCACTGCCAGAATAACCCCCTCGCTGGTCCGGTTCCCCCGGCCAAAGGGGGCGGCTACCCGCACACCAGGCACGGCTTTCCCTGCCAGGGAGGGTGGGACCAGGTAGTCATAAGGCTTATCAATTGCATATGTTGCCGCAGCTACTGCTACCCGCGCCACCAAATCCATTCCGTTCACCTCGGCTTACCGGTAAATATCCCCATCTACTGGGGCTTCAGGCGCACGGCGCACCCGCTGGGGTCTGTTCCCAGCGGGTGCGTTTTCCCGTGCATGGCCTATTCCACTTCCTCGATTACGATGTCCGCGGCGGCCACAGAGTGCTTTCCCTCCGCCACCTCCCTGATGGCGATTGTCACGGGCTTTACATCCATCGGCTCCCCGTTATCCTCCGCCTCCTGGGCGATCTGGCGGGCCCGGCGGGCCACCACATTCACCAGCAGGTACCGGTTGGGGACATTCGCAGTCAGCTTGTTCATCGCAGGATAGAGCATCATAATAACATCATTCCTTCTTTATGATATGGTTTTTCTATTCAATCCATGTTGGCCCTCCGGATATGGAAGGGGATCCCCTACCGCAGGCCGGCTAACCCAACCCGCTCCACAGGCCGGCAGTGCTCGGCGGTTATGATGGCACGGATTTCCTCTACAGCACGATCCACTGTATCGTTGATAACAAAATAATCAAAATCCTTGGCAACAGCAAATTCCTCCCGTCCCCGTGCCAGGCGGGAACGGACCTTCTCCATGTCCTCCGTACCCCGCCCGATGAGACGGCGCTCCAGCTCCTCCCAGCTGGGAGGGGCCACATAGATCCGCACAACATCCGGCCGCTTTTGGTGGACCTGCTCTGCGCCTTGGATCTCAATATCCAGCAGCACATCACGTCCTTGCTCCATAGCCTGATCCACAAACAGCCTGGGTGTTCCGTAGAGATTGCCCACGAACTGGGCGTGCTCCAGGAAGTCTCCGGCCGCAACCCAGCTCTCGAACTTTTCCCGGGTCAGGAAGTGGTAGTGGACGCCATCCTCTTCCCCTGGCCTGGGGGCGCGGGTAGTGGCGGATATGGAGAAATACAAGGTGGGGTCGCTGGCCAGCAGGCGGGCCACCACAGTCCCCTTCCCTACACCGGAGGGCCCACAGATGATGAATGTCCTCCCTTTTTTCATGTCTCCTCCTCCCATACGGTGGGGGCCACCCCAAACCGGGGGGCCAGCTTCTCCAGCGGCAGGCCTGAGAGCACCACGTGGTCGCTGTCCATCACCAGCACCGCCGCCGTCTTCCTTCCAAACGTGGCGTCAATCAGCATACTGCGTTCCCTAGCCTCACTGACCAGGCGCTTGACCGGCGCAGAGTCAGGGCTGACCACAGCAATGAGACGCTGGGCAGAAACCAGGCCGCCAAAGCCAATGTTCACCAGCTCCATAGCCCCTCCTACTCAATATTCTGGACCTGTTCGCGGATCTTCTCAATCTCCGCCTTCAAATCCACCACATCCCTTGCAATCTGTAAATCACTGCACTTGGAGCCAATGGTGTTCGCCTCCCGGTTGAGCTCCTGGATCAGAAAATCCAGCTTCCGCCCTACCGGCTCGCCGCTCTCCAGCATCCCACGCAGCTGCGCTAAGTGGCTATGCAGGCGGACCGTCTCCTCGTCCACCGCCACCTTGTCAGCAAAAATTGCCGCCTCAGTGAGGATACGGCCCTCATCCACCGCTGTATTCTGGAGGACCTCGCTCATCCGGGACAGCAGCTTCTCCCGGTACTCCGCTACTGTCTGGGGGGAGCGCTCCTCCACCCGGGCTGTGATCCCCTCAATGGTATCCAGCCGCCTGGAGATATCCTCCGCCAGCTTCCGCCCCTCCGTCTCCCGCATGGCAGTATACGCCGCCAAGGCCTCTTCTAAAACAGCGCACAGGTCGGCAGCAATGGTCTCCAGGTCCTCCTCCGCCTTCGTCACCGATAGCACGTCGGGCAGGCGGGCCAGATCTGTCACCGGGAACTTCCCCTTGACCATCCCGCCGCCCAGCTGGGCCAGCTGCGCCAAAGCGGCCACATAGCTTTTGGCCAGGGGCTCGTTGACAACTACCACCGATTCCTCCGCCCCCAGGGACTCCACCGTAACAAACACATCCACCTTGCCCCGGCTGGCGGCCTTCTGCACCTTGGCTTTGATGGCATCCTCCGCAAAGATGTAGGAACGGGGCATCTTAACGGTACAGTCCAGATAGCGGTTGTTGACGCTGCGGACCTCTACCGTAATATCCCGCCCATTCCGGGACTGCTTGGCTCTCCCATAGCCAGTCATACTCTTAACCAAATTGTCCTTCCCCTCCTTGTATAGCCCCCGTTTTTTCCATTAAAAAGGGGGAACCTTCCAAAACTGTCTCAACAGCAGAACACCCGCATCCCGCAGGTATTGAGCCCCATGCAGAGCATATAGGAGCAGGCCAGCCGTGCGCACATGTTATTGCCGCCGCAGCCGCTGCTGAACACCTCGTAGCCCTCCGGGCGGTAGGCTTCCCCGTTGTTCTCCACATAATTGAGCGTCTGCCGGTACTCTGCATTCCCCGGCTCCATCTGGCAGGCGGTCTGGAAATACCGCCGCGCCTCGTCCACCCAGCCCCGGCGGTAGCAGATGGTGCCCATCAGGAAATTCCACTCGCCGTTGTGATCCCCAATCTGGCCCAACAGCTGCTCCGCCATCCCCAGGTCATTACGGTTGATGGCCATGCGCACCCGCTGGAAAGCGGGATTCCCCGCCGCCTGCTGCTGGTACTGGTATCCGCCATAGCTCCGCTGCTGGGTATAGCCGCTGGCAGCAGTGGCTGTCCGGCCGCTGCGCTGCTTCTGGATGGCATCGTAGGCGGCGTTGATGTCCTTCATCTTCTCCTGGGCGAGATCCGCCAGAGGGTTATCGTGGTAGTTATCCGGATGGTACTTCCGTGCAAGCTCCCGATAGGCCTTTTTGACCTCCTCATCCGTGGCGGTACTAGGGATATTCAAGACTTCATAGGGATCGGTCATAGCTGCTCCTTATTTCTGCCTCCGATACGCAGGGCCATATCGTTGGCTTGGAATGTGCCCTCTAAAACAGCCCTTCCTACAAGGAAGAGGCCCTCATACACCGTAGAACGGATCACGCCGCCCCACGCGCCGAAGTCCCACAGCTCAAAAGCCGCAGCCATCAGGCGGATGGAGTGGTCCAGGCTCACCACCAGGCTCTCCCGGGCCTCCTCCGTCAGCTTCCCCTCCGTCAGGGCAAAGCGGCAGATGAGGGGATTGTAACTCCCAGAGTCAAAGTCCGCCGCCAAATCGTCTGCTGCGTCTACCAAGTAGACCCAGCGGCCCAGGTGATAGAGCAGCTGCTCCAGCACCCGGCGCTTCACCGGGTCGCCAACCTCCCCTGCCGCACCAGCCAGCAGCCGGGCAAAGGCGTCGGCTGGCTCGTCCAGGGAGGGGCAGTGCTCCTCCTCCAGTACCCGCAGGCGGGCCAGGTGATCCCTGGTGGTCTGGTCAAACTCCGGACGGAAGCGGCGGGCACGCCTATAAGCATGGCCTAATGCGGCAGCAGCGGCCAGATACTTCCCTTTCCCCTTCCCAGGGTCTGCCAAAGCATCCTGGAGCTGCCACCAGGCCAGGATGACGCTCTGGTCCGCCGCCAACTCCAGGGCCTCGTTCCCTGGGAAATAGTCCCTGCCCTTCCATGGGTGGGCGATACATCCGCTGTGGAGGCGGGGCGGCTCCTCCTGGGGCCATAGGAGGATGGATAAAAACGTAAAATCATAGTTGAGGATGAAGCGGGCCGCCTGGCCATGCCGTGCGCCCAGCACCCGGCATAAGCCACAATAGGCCGCGCCAAAGCGCCCCTTCTCCTCCTCCGTCAGCCGGGCGGCAGACGGCCTCACATAGCCGAACACAGCCTACAGCTTCCTGGTAATCTGGTAGACAACCATCTGCCGGCCCCTGCGCACGCGGCGGTCGCAGATTACTGCCCCGGCGATACCCATTCCAAAGCCCAATGCGCCGCTCAGATACCGCGCCATCTCAGGCAGGCCGGAGGGCAGCAGGTAGCCCAACAGGAACAGTGCCACTGGTGCCAGGTACACCAGGGCCGCAAAGCCCAGCACCCGGTTGTCACTGTATAGCTCCACCCGATCCCCAACCGCTACGGGGATTTCTGTACAGGCGCGGACTACCACCTTAGCTGCCTTGGCTGCGCACCCGCCGCAGTGCTCACAGTCGTGGCCGCAGGCGGTCTGCCGGGCCACCGCCACCTCTGCCTGACCGGGTGCGGGCAGGCCGGTGACTGTTGCAATCTGTGTCATGGCACCCCCCTAGGACGTGATCTTGCAGGCTATACTGGGCGGCGACCCAACAGCACCCACCTGGTCATGGCCGTCGACAAAGATCATCGCATCCACAGTATACGTCCCATTGGAGGCGAATTGGGTGAGATCCACCACTACGCGGATATCTTCCGCTGCCACCTTCTCCAGCTCCGCAGCGGGACCCCGCAGCAGGACATCCACCGAGTTGGTAATCAGACTGAAGCGCTGGCCGCTGCTCAGGCCAATGGGTGAAATATCACTCACGGAGAAAGCCCTCGTCTCCAGGCCGCGGAAACGGATGCCCAAGGTGGTGGTCGTAATACCGCTGAGATTGACGCATCCAGCAGGGATAGGGATCTCCATAGGCCGGTCCACATCGGACAGGATGGTGGTTAGATCCACCTCCCCCATGGGGATCTCTGTAATGGTCTCCAGGTTGGCGGCCTCTCCGGCTACCGTAATACTCTCATCCTCCAGCCACCAGCGGACGTTCGCCTCCATAGAGCCGGCGGCCTGCTTAAACTTCACCGCCAAAGGCAGCTCCTTAATGACATATACCGGCGCGGTCACGCTTACACGCTTGTCAGAGACACGGATGTGCTCATTCTGCACGGCATTGCCCTGGCCATCCAGCATCTCATAGCTGAAATCCTGCTGGACTGTTCCATTGGCATTGGTCAAATCCACCGTTATGTGAATGGATTCCACCTGCTCCACATCCTCCTCTTTACCGCTGAGGGTGATAGCTGTAGGCTCTGCCACCAAACGGTCGGTCATATAAATGTAACCTTCTGCTACCTCCCCCACTACATTCACCACCACGGGCACCTGTTTGGAATACATCGGCACCACCTGGACGGTGACAGTGGAGCGAGAGCCCTGGATGCTGATATCCGCACGGCTGATGTTGTCAGAGGTTGCAAAGGTATAGGTCCGCGGATAGGTACCTGCGGCGTTGATGCTGGTCAAATCCACCTGGGGGCGGATATCGCTGCGCCGCAGGTTGGAGATGATGGTCCGCGGCCCGCTGACAGAGATATCCATTGTGATGTCCTCGTCATCTACCAGCATCAACCCCCGGTTGGGCAGCGTGTCCTCCTCACCGATAAACTCAATCGGCACTTCCTTAAATTCCCTTGTGATGGTGTTGCCAAGCACATCATCCACATACAGCCAGAAAACGATGGCCAGCAGCAGGGACAGCACCAGGTACAGGATCTTATTGACCTTTTCACTCATCCTCTTTTCCACCATCCTTTTTCTCCTTGGCAAGCAGGGCCTTCCAGCCCTTGCGCTTCTTCCCGTTCTTCTCGTCATCCTCCTCAGGCTGAGGCAGCAGCTCATTGCGCAGCAGCTGCTCCAGAGTCTCCGTCATCAGGTGCCGCTTGAGCATCCCCCCTACCGCTACGGAAATGGAGCCTGTCTCCTCAGAGACCAGGACCACAACAGCATCGGAGTTCTCACTCATGCCGATACCGGCCCGGTGGCGCATCCCCAGATCCCGGCTCAGATTCACATTGCGGCTCAGCGGGAGCATACAGCCCGCCCCCAGTACCCGGCCCTCCCGGATGATTACCGCACCGTCGTGCATGGGCGCCTTGACAAAGAAGATATTTTTCAGCAGCTCCGAGGAGACCTCCGCATCCAGCTTTGTCCCACTGCGCAGGACCTCATCCAGCTGGATATGACGCTCAAAGACGATGAGAGCACCCGTGCGGGATTTGCTCATGTCGCCGCAGGCGGAAACAGTCTGGGAAATCGCCTGCTCAATCGTCTGCCGGTCCACCTGGGGCTTGGAAAACAGCTGCAAAAAGGGCAGCTGGCTGCTCCCCACCTGCTCCAGCACCCGGCGGATCTCCGGCTGGAACAGGATAATCAGGGCCACAACGCCCCACTCCACTATATGGCTGAGCAGGAAGTTGAGCGCCCTGAGCCGCCCGGAGGACAGCCACAGTGCGATGATGACCACCAGCACCCCCTTAATCAGCCGGGACGAGTTGGTCCTGCGTACCAGCAGCAGCAGCCGGTACACTAGATAGGCAATCACCAGGATGTCCAGCACATCCCACGGTTGTAGCGAGAGGACAAAGTTGCTCACCCTCTGGGTTACGATTGTCAACACATCCATGGCGTCCCTCCGTTGAAATGAATCCATAAGTAAACTATATTTTAATCTAAGTGCGGGAAAAAAGCAACAAATTTACCGCCATATTTTTGGCAGAAAAACATGCTCCCTTTACGGAAAATCACTTTTTATATGGATATCCTCTGGAAATCATGGCTATAACCGGAAAATACCGGAACAATTCCATGAGAATATTCACAAAAAGTTTATAGGATAAGAAGGAGGCGGATTTTCCCACCTCCCTCTCTTTCCTTCCCAAGAGATCATTTGTCAAGGGGGACCCAAAAGATGAAATCCCCCGACAAGCTATGATCTATCTCTTTTCGTGATGTCACCAAGCGGCTTATAACGAATCTTTCAAAACAAAGGTCTCCTTGGGAAATTGATGCCGACTCCCTTCTTGGAGAGCAAACTCCACATGAATACCGTCCCTGTTTGTTATTTCATATAATTGCTTTGCCATTGGAAGGCAAGCTTCGTCACATGCGCCGCAAAAAATTTTTAATTCAATATTTTTTTGCTTGACAGCGTTCAGCAAATCTTCTGCATGGTCTTTCAGTATAGGAACCCACGGGCTCTGCAAAATCAACATATCGCAGCGTGCAGGCGCAAATATGATAGCTCGCAACAGCATATCACACCCTGCTGAAAAACCACCGCAGACAATCTGCTTATAGCCTTTGTTTTGCACTTTTTCTATTGCTTTTGCCACTGGTACATAGGACACCATATCATAACTCCAGCGATACATTCCATATCCGTCTGGCTCAGCACTTTGTATTGTTTCCAGTTGCCACTGAGTACGATCTCTTAATATCGGTTCCCAATCGTCTCGTGCAATCTGTCCATTCTGGGTATTTCCGTGAACAGCCAGAAACAATTTGTCAGCTTTTTGTCTTTCCCAGGTGAATGCCGCTTTTGCTCTTGACACGGCATCTGCATAACGATTATCAGAAACGGATTTCAACGAAATAAACGCAGCGTTATTTTTTAGTGACGCAAAATCGTCATCTTCTAATACTTTCGGGCGATACCACCATCCCTTTTCATAAATGGCCGTTGCCAGCCATTCCAATGCTTTTTCCGGCAGATTGGCCCCACCTGCTAAACAAGCAAGAAAATATAGTGTTTGTGGCCCGTATTCTTCAGGATTGTTTTTATATTCTTCCAGCAAAAATTGATATGCTGCAGCATATCCGTTCTCAGCGATTGACAATGTTTCCTCTAATAAGTCATTTTCTTTTTTCATGTATAATGAAAGCTCCTTTTAACAGTTAGAGGATAGCATTATGTGCGCATCCTCCAATCACACTATTTTTCTCATAACACATCATCTTTCCCTTAATGTATTTATGGAAATGCATAGCACGACCATACAAATTCGACTTTGTCGAATTGATACAGGCAAAGTATACCACCGATACTGTCAACATTCAACCCTCATTTATGCGCGCTGATAGCAGTGGTCATGTAAGACACAGGTATATACTCTGTGCCGCTTATTGGTGGCTGAAGACCCCCAAGCCCTCAGTGATCCAACGGCATCTGCATCCGATACATCAGCCGCCCACGAAGGGCTCACGGCTGCCGTCAGGCAGTACCACCATCGGCCTCTGGCCGGTGGTGAGTAAGTGCCCTCTTAGTATGATGATCTATAAAGAGAGCGGAGCGCCCAGGTCATCCCCGGACGCTCCTGCTTCCTTCCCTCCTGCTGGTTGATCACCGCCTCAGAATGTAGCAGGTGGTTTCACCACCTGCTACATTACATCTCACGAGAGCCGGTTCAGCAGCCCCAGGACCTGTTCTACCTCCCCTGCCGTGTTGAAAACAGAGGCGGAAAAGCGAAGGGTACCGGTTTCCGCCGTACCGGCGGTCATGTGGGCCAACGGTGCGCAGTGCAGGCCCGCCCGCACTGCCACCCCCTGTGACGACAGCTGGTCGCCCAGGGTTTCCGGGTCTGTTTTCAGCGGCAGGACACTCAGTACTGAGCTCCCTGCCCTGCCGCCATCGAATACCTGGAATGTCCCCATCCGTTGCAGCCCATCCGCCAGCAGGGCGATGATCCCCTGCTCCTGCTGGGCAATGCGCCCCACGCCCATCCGGCGCACGAAGCGCAGGCCCTCCAGCAGCCCGGCCGCACCGTGGACATTCTGGGTTCCCGCCTCCAGCCGGTCCGGCAGGAAGTCTGGCATCTCCTGGAGCCGGGACAAGCTCCCTGTGCCGCCCTCCAGTAAGGGACGGGGGATCTGCCCGTCCCCACACAACAGCAGTCCCGTCCCCTGGGGGCCGTAAAGGCCCTTGTGGCCTGGCATCGCCACATAGGCCGCCCCCCACCGCCGCAGGCTTACTGGGTGAATGCCAGCAGACTGGGAGGCATCCACTACCAGAGGGACGCCCCGCTCCCGGCAGATACCCGCGATCTCGTCAATGGGCAGGACATAACCAAATACATTGGATACATGGGTGCAGACCACCGCCTTTACACTCCCGTCCACTACCCGGCGGAAGCCCTCTGCCATCTGGCCAGGATCGAAGAGCCTGCCGTTGACAATGCGTGTGGACACACCGCCGATGGCGTGGAGGGGACGGGTAACAGCGTTATGCTCATAGCCGGAGATCACCACAGTGTCCCCAGGGGACACCAGGCTCTTGATGGCAATATTCAGGGCATGGGTAGCGTTGTTGGTCAGGATGACATTGTCTGGCTGGGAAACATCAAAAAATTCTGCCGCCTCTGTCCGGCAGCGCAGCATCAGCTCCGCCGCCTCCCTGGCGGCAGGGTAATCCCCCCGCCCTGGGGTGGTCATCGTATGGATTGCGCCCGCCACGGCTGCCGGTACAGTGTCCGGCTTTTGCAATGTGGTGGCTGCGCTGTCAAAATAGATCATCTCATTGCGCTCCTCCTAAAGCAGCATCGGAGGGGAGCCGTCCGCCCGGGGCGGCCCCCCTCCCTTTATATAGCAACCTCGCTGAACGATCCATCAGCGCCAGCGTAGAAAACGCGCATGGGCAGCAGGCCCTCCGCCCGCAGCCGCTCCAGGGCCGTGGGCAGATACCCCTCCGCAATCCGCACCGCGTAGCTGCATCCCCTGTCGGTCAGCCCCATCGGGGGCCGGAAAAAACGGGCCGTAATGCCGGACCGCTCCAGGATGCGGCTCATACGCTGGGCATGGGTGATCGAGCGGCTCAGTAAAAGATAGTATGGCAATGCTACCGCCTCCCCTGCTTGTATTGTATGACAGCAGCCAGGAAAGGTTCCGGCAGCGTCCCAGCCCATCCAGGCTAAGACGCTGCCGCATGTGACCATATCTACATTCCACTCCCCAGCCAGAGGACCCGCACAAGCTGCTCCCAAACCATCTGCACAGCAGCCAGCCCCACCAGGTAGGACACCGCATTCGCCGTCAGCCCATAGGCAAAAGCCCTGCCTGCGGAATGCCCCTGGAAGAACCTGGCGTATAGTACCGCCTCCACAAAGGCGATCACCCCTTCTATTGGAAGCAAAAGGATACTATATAAGATCATGCCATAGGACCCCACCCCGCTCCGGACAATATGGGTGCCAAGGAACAGCGCCAGAGCGCCCTGTGTCACCAGGTTGACCAGCAAAAATGGTTTCCAGTTTTTCTTCCAGTCAAAGCGGAACGCCAGCAGTACCAACCCCTCCACCAACAATGTCAGCAGCAGGGTAACAAGGGTCTGTAGGGCAACCACCAGCCAAAGGGGCATCACCGAAACGCTCTTCCTGGCCCAATCCACAGTCACAGCATCCTGCAACACCCTCCGCTCCATGGTATCTGAGCTCCAGACCTCGCCAGATCCCGTCATGATGATAATCCGGAATTTTCTCGGCGTATCCAGGCCGCTGAACCGGTGGACGTCGTCCTTCCCGGATACATGCAGGAAAAGCTGGCTGGAGTTCTCCATGGTACAGGGTTCCCACCCCTCTGGGATCTCACTGCGCAGGCCGTCCAGCAAGCCCTTCCTCCTTGCCCGTTCACTCCCCACTTGTACCCTACGGTTTCAATATGAAATCCAGGCAGACCGGGTTGTGGTCGCTCCAGCGGAACCCCGTATCATAGACCTTCGCCTCCACCACCTCCACATTGGCGGAGACAATGAAGCCATCTACCGTAACCACATAGTTATCCGGGCCATAGGGCCGGTCCGCATTGCGGCAGGAGGGCACCGGGCCTGCCGCATCAAAGGGGGCCACGACAGCCAGCCCCTCTGGGACAAGCTCTGCCGGGATAGGCTGAGCCCAGGTGTACTCCGGGCCGGAAATGCCGAAAACCTCTGCGGAGTTCCCCAGCAGGTCCTTGTTAAAATCACCCCCGGCGATAGCGTAGTTCCCTCTCTCATACTCTGCGTACATATCTGCAAACAGCATCTCCAGCTGTTCCTCTGCAATCGTCCCGTCGGAGGTATAGGCAGACAGGTGGAGGTTGTAGAGTACCAGCTCCTCCCCCTCCGGCAGAGGGATCCGCTGAACCGAGTAGCACCGGTCGCAGTCCACCAGCTTCATCAACCCGTCTTCAATGGGCAGCTGGCGGCGGATGGCCGACACAATAGGGAACTTGGAAAAGGTGGCCTGCCCGGCCCGGTTAGCCCCATGGGGCTCAAGCAGGGGCCAGAAGAGGTAGGGGCTGTCATAATTCTGGGCAAAGGTGCCATGGAGGAAATATATCTGGCTACATATCAAGGCCCACTCGTCCTGGTGATAGCTGCGGGTGCCGTCCACATCCACCTCCTGGAGCAGCAGGAAGGTTGGATCGAGCTCCTGCACTGCCGATACCGCACCGGTTATATTTTCCACAACCGCCTCCGGGGACCGGGCCCGGCTCTCCTTGCCGCCGTCCATAAAGAAGCTGTAATCGTCACTGTAGGCCCCAAAGCCGATATTATAGGAGACGAGCCGGTACTGCCTCCCTGCTGTCAGAGCGACATCAAGCCCATCGTCGTGGACCGTCAATACCTCCAGCTCCTGCCTGTCCTCCACCCGGTAGTAGGCCCCAAATACATAGGCCACATAGCCTCCCACCACCAGCACCAAGACCAACAGCAGGCATAGCAGGCTCTTCAACAGCTTCTTCATATCCGCCCTCCTTTTCCGGTAAACATCCTTTTTCTTGAAGGAAAAAGGATCAAAAAGAACTTAAAACAGCTTGGATAAAACCGCTCCTCCCCCACCCGCAACGGGAGCCAAACAAAGTTTGGCGACAGAAGCTTTTCTTTTGCTTATGTTCCTTGTTCACAAAGAAAAGCTACGACTTTGCAGAGAGGTCCCGCTCAATGCGCAGGATACTCCAGGCCGGCACAGGCTGTGGCAGCTGCATCCGGAATACCATCTGTGGTTTTTTCGGTTCGGTCAGGGGTGCGCCCTCCTCATCCTCCATCACGGGGACCTCGAATGCAAAGGGCTTCATGTCCGGCCCCACCAGCTCCACCGTATCCCCAGTGCAGAACTTGTTGCGGAGTGTCAGCGCAGCATAGCCGTGCTCATCACAGCTGGTTATCAGAGCCACCACCTGCCACTCCCGGATATACCGGGCGTTCTCTGTGTACTGCCCCGGCGGGCCATAGTAGAAGCCAGTGGCGTAATGCCGGTGGCTGACCCGCTCCACTTCCCTGCGCCATATGGGGTCGATTGGCCGCCCGGCAACCACGTCGTCGATGGCGTGGCGGTATGCCCCGGTGACAATAGCGGCGTAGTAGGCACTCTTGGCCCGGCCCTCAATCTTCAGGCTGTCCAATCCTGCGTCCATTAGTTCCGCCACATGGTCGATCATACACATGTCACGGGAATTCATAATATACGTCCCCTTCCCGTCCTCAAAGACCGGGAAGTACTCCCCAGGCCGCTTCTCCTCCATGAGATAATATTGGTAACGGCAGGGCTGGGCGCAGGCCCCCCGGTTGCTGTCCCGGCCCGTCATATAGTTCGACAGCAAACACCGCCCGCTGTAGCTGACGCACATTGCCCCGTGGACAAATGCCTCCAGCGCCAGTTCCTCAGGCGTCCGCGCCCGGATCTCCCGGATCTCATCCAAGCTCAGCTCCCGCGCCAGGATGACCCGCTTGGCCCCCAGATCATACCAGGCTGCCGCAGCCTGGTAGTTGGCTACGCTGGCCTGGGTGGAGATGTGTCGCTCACAGCGGGGAGCGTACTGCCCCGCCAGGGTGAACACCCCCAGATCTGCCACAATCAGGGCGTCTACCCCCACATCGTTCAAAAGCTCCAGCCACGCCGGGAGGCTGTCCACCTCCCGGTTACGCGGCATGGTATTGACGGTTACATGGACACGTACCCCCTGCTCATGGGCAAAGCGCACTGCCCGCGGCAGCTCCTCCGGGGAGAAATTCCCCGCAAAGGAGCGCATCCCAAAGCTTTCCCCCGCCAGGTAAACCGCATCCGCGCCATACAGCACCGCCATCCGCAACCGCTCCATGTCCCCGGCGGGTGACAGGAGCTCCGGCTTCCTTCTCTCTCCCATAGCGCGTCACTTGGCGGGCTGTGCCGCTTTATCCTTAGCGGCTTTTTCCTGCGCGGCGTTGTGCTTTGCCAGGGTCTCGCTGAACACGTGCTTGTCATCCGCACCCAGAACATAGAAATAATAGTCCGTATCCGCCGGTATCAAGGCCGCCTGGATGGAGGCGATGCCCGGGTTTGCAATGGGTGTGGGCGGCAGGCCTGTGTGCTGGTAGAGGTTGTAGGGGCTATCCAGAGTCGTGTAGTCCTCCTGAGTGATGGCCCGGCCGCCGGCAGCGTAGACCAGGGCGGCGTCGATTTGCAGCAGATAGTTGGTCTCCCCCGCATTCTCCAGGCGGTTGTAGATGACGGAGGCAATCTTATCCCGGTCGCTGCCGTCGGTCTCACGCTCCACCAGCGAGGCGATGGTGATAATATCCGCCAGCTCATAGCTGCTGTCTGCAAACAGGTCTGCCAAATCCTCGTTGTTAAATACTTTATTATTGAAGTTGGAAAGCATCGAATTGAACGCCAGCTCGGGCCGTGCCCCCACATAGAAGTTGTAGGTGTCCGGGAACAGGTAGCCCTCCAGGCGGCTGATACTGCCCAGGTTCTCATTGTCAATGAAGGAATACTCCTCGAAGGCGTAATTCTCCGCAATGTCGGTCAGATCCTCCACTGTGCCCACGCCCTTCTTCGCCAGCAGCTCAATGATCTGAGAAACCGTGTAACCCTCAGGGATCGCCACGTCAACAGTCACGGCCGAGCCGCCCCTGGAGCGCATGTTCCGGATCAGGGCCATATAGTCCATATTGGTGTTGAGCGTGAACGTCCCCTGGGTAATTTTCGCGTCCGCATGGCTGAACCAGCAGAATAAGCGGAAAAACCAGCCATACTCAATGAGGCCGTCCTTTTGCAGCGCCTCGGCCACCTTGGCCATGTCGTAATAAGTGACCTCCTTCGTCTTCCCACTCTCCTGCTCCTCGTCCTTCACCTCTGTGACCCACTCCTCCTTTACCTCGAAATTGACCTCCTTATAGGTCTTGTTCAAGGCAGCAAAATCGTTTGCCAGCATCCAGCCCACCCCCGCAAAGATGGCAGAGGAGGCCGCTACGATGGCTACCCACAGGATCAAGGCCAACAGCGGGTTGCCACGCTTCTTCTTTTTCTTCTTATTACCGGTGCGCTGCCCGGCAGGCGCGCTGCGGGGCTGCTCCTGCGCCCCGGCGTCGGAGGCGGCCTGCCGTACCTGGCGGCCGTCCCAGCTGGTGGTTTGGTTGCGATCCTCATGATACATGGAGCGCTCCTCCTTTGGTGGATGAACTAGCAGGCCCGTCCGTCCCCGCCCAAAAAAGGATCCCGGCGGAAAAATGGGGCCAACTGAAATATTTTTTTGTGGCCAAGCTGCATTTTGCCCTGCTCCAACATAGGATGTTCCAGACTGATAAGTGAGGTGAACACATTATGTGGAACAACAACTCTGGCTGCCTGTGGATCATTCTGATCATCATCCTGATCTGCTGCTGCGGCAGCGGCAATGGGAACAGCTTCGGCTGTAGCTGCGGCAGCGTTGGCGGCTGCAACTGCGGAAACTTCGGCGGCTGCAACAACGGCTGTAATTGCGGCAATTCCTGCGGCTGCAACTGCGGCAATTGCGGGTGCAATTGTAACTGCAACTGCAACTGCGGCAACACTTGCGGCTGTGGCTGCACCTGCTGCTGAGGGCTACATAGCGGGGATGGGGGACGCGCTGGCGTCCCCTTCCTTTTTTATCCAAGAAGCGGACGAACCAGTGCCCAGGCCTCTTCATGGATATCCTCCGGGATACGGAGTCTCCCCTCCGGCGCACAGTTGACCCGATGCCAACCCAGGCTGGCGGCGATTTCCCGCGCGTTCTCCCGGCACTGGCGGAGATAGGCTGCGTCCTGCTCATGGATATCTGCCTGCACCCCTGTCTCCTCCTGGCGGTGACGGAGCATCTGTTCCGACACCTCGCTGGGCAGATCCAGATAGATCACCAAATCCGGCTCCGGCAGCTCCAGACGGCCATACTCCAGATCGAACAGCCACGACAGATATGCTGCCCGTTCCCCGCTGGGCAGCTTGGAGGCCTGGTGGACAGCGTTGGATGTGGTATAACGGTTGGCCAGGATCAGTTCGCCCGCTTCGTAGGCACTGCCCCAGTCCTCCTTGTAGGAGGCATAGCGGTCCACCGCATACAGCACTGAGGCTGCGCAGGCGCTCACATCCTCCGGCTTCCCCCCCAGCGCCCCTGCCAGATAGAGCCGCGCAGGCTCCGCAAAGGGGTTCCCATACCGGGGGAAATCGATCTCCCGGAAGGCGGCCCCCTCCGCCTGGAGACGACGGGCCATCAAATGGGTCTGGGTGGTTTTGCCCGCACCGTCAGCCCCTTCAAATACGATCAGCCTGCCTCTCATGCCCGTCTCCTCTTCTCCCCTGCTACATGCACCAGGAACAGAGGCAGCTTCACCATCCGGCCAATCCGGCTGGGGTTCTTCAGCAGGCGGTGGAACCACTCCAGGCCCAGCCGCTGGAACACCTCCGGGGCCCGCTGGACCTCCCCTGAAAATACGTCCAGGCACCCGCCCAACCCGATGAGCAGATGGGCCCCGCAGGCTCCGCCGTTTTTTTGCATCCACTTCTCCTGCTTGGGAGCCCCCAAGCAGACGAATACCACATCTGCCCCGCTGCCACGGATCGCCTCGACCACCGGCCCATCCTCCTGGAAATAGCCGTCGTGGGTACCAGCTACCTGCAGGCCGGGGTACTGCTCCCGCAGACGCTCTGCCGCCTTCTCCGCAATGCCAGGCTTGGCGCCCAGCAGGAAGAGGGACTTTCTGTTCCGGGCCATCTGCCCCATCAGACGCTGGGCAAACTCAATACCGGGTGCGCGGCCCTTTAAGGGGGTCCCCAACAGCTTCGCGCCATATACCACGCCAATGCCGTCCGCCAGCACCAGATCCGCCTGGTTGACGGCGGCCATCGCATCCGGATCCTCCCGGCAGACCTCCACAATCTCCGGGTTAGGCGTCACCACATAGTGCGCACCCGGGGTATCCATCAGGCGCACGCCCTCTGCTACCGCCTGATCCATCGTCACATCGTCAAAGCCCACTCCCAATATATTGATCCTCATTGACTGAGTATCTCCTTTCCAGCTGTTACAGCCAGTATCTGGTGAGTATACCACATTTTCCCCTGCTTGTCCACGCAGAGGACAACCCCATTTTTAGCAAACCATGCCGCTTTATGGGGAAAATCCCCTTAACAACGCCTTTCTTTACATAGTATACCAGAAATATGTCCCATGTTCTTTAAGATTTTATAAATCTGTCCCTTCTCAAAAAGGCGAACTTTGTCTCGCTGCATACGACCGCCACAAAAATCAAGCCAAACCCTGCCAGCATACGGGCGCTGACCTGATCCCCGGCAAACAGTACCGAGCACAGCACCCCAAACACCGACTCCAAGGACAGGATGACCGATGCGGAGGCCGGGTCAGACCACACCTGCCCCACATTTTGGAACAAAAGCGCCACCGTTGTCGCCATAACAGACAGGTAGGCCAACGGCAGGAGCACATCGCTCCGGGTGAGGGCTACGGCCGGGAAGGTCTCAAACAGGGCCCCGCCAATCCATGCGTACAACCCCGCAAAGGCAAACTGGAACACTGTAAGCAGATAGATATCCTTTCCTGGGGAGACCTTGGCCACTGCTACAATATGGGCAGCATAAAAAAACGCACATACCAGCGTCAAGGCATCCCCACGGTTGACCGTCAGATCCCCGCCCAGGCTCACCAGCCCGACCCCCGTCACGCACAAAACCGCCGCCAGCACGTGATAGCGGTCCGGCCGTACCTTAGCAAAGGCCCAGTAGAGGAATGGCACCAGTACACAGTAGACAGCCGTGAGAAAGGCGTTTTTTGACGGCGTGGTCAGCGCCAGCCCGTAGGTCTGTATCGAGTAAGCCAGATATAAGCAAGCCCCGATAACAGCCCCACGCCAGAGATAGGTAACAGTAAAGCCACGCCATTTTTTTCCGCAGAGCGCCCCCAGCAATACCGCACCAACGGTGAAGCGGATCGCCAGCAGGTACTGCACTGGCAGGACATCCAGCGCGTCCTTCATGATAAAGAAGGAACTGCCCCAAATAAATGCAGCAGCAAACAACATCGGCTTTGCCAGCCGGACCATCCATTTTTCTCTCATTATGGATCACCTCGTCATTGCAAAAGAATCGGTTGCTATGGTACAATAGCACCAAGAAGGTATAGTACCAAAGAGGTGGATAAATGGCAAGACTAGATCGCGAATTTTTTCTTCAGGATACGCTTACCGCAGCCCAGCAGCTGCTGGGCTGTTATCTGCTGCGCGTGGATGGGGCGGACACCATGGCCTGCCGGATCACGGAGACAGAGGCCTATATCGGGGCCATTGACAAGGCCTGCCACGCCTACGGCGGGAAACGGACACCCCGCACCCAGACGCTCTATGCTGGCCCCGGGACCGCATACGTCTACCTGATCTATGGGATGTACCATTGCCTGAACTTCGTCACCGGGCCGGAGGGGACAGCCTCAGCAGTGCTGGTGCGCGGCTGCACCCCGATGTGGAATGCGGACGCTGTAGCAAGGCGGCGGTTTGGGGTACCTGTGTCAGAGATGTCGGCCTACCAGCGGAAAAATTTCATGAACGGCCCCGGCAAGCTCTGTAAAGGGCTATCTATTGACAGCTCTCTGAATGCAATCCCTATTGGCAGCCCACAGCTGTATCTGGCCGATGAAGTACCGGAGATGGCACTGCCAAAACGGCCTGGGGCTCTCCCCTTTTGTACTGGCAAGCGCATCGGCATCGACTACGCCGAGGAAGCTGCTGGTTTCCCCTGGCGGTTTTGGCTGGATGAACAGATTGGAGGGTAAGTACTTTGCTGATTTTTGATCTGGATGGCACGCTCATCGACTCAAACGGGGTCTGGCTGGAGGTGGACAGAACCTTCCTGGCCAGGCGGAATGTGTCCTACACGCAGGAGTACTACGAAGGGGTAGCCCACTCCATTTTGCAGAACTGCGCAGTTTTCACCAAGGAGTACTTCCATCTGGAGGAATCCTGTGAGGAGATTATTGCGGAGTGGATGGAGCTGGCCCAGGGGGCCTACCACAATGTCCCTCTCAAGCCCCATGTCCGGGCATACCTGGACCGCTGCCGGGAGGCAGGCCACCGGATGGCGGTATTCACAGCCTGCGTGCCGGAGCACTGCCAGGCCGCAATGGCCCGCCTCCAGCTCACACCGTACTTTGAGCGGGTCATTTATGCGCAGGAGCTGGGGGCAGATAAAAAGTCACCAGAGATTTTCCGGCAAGTCGCAGGGATACTGGGGGTAAAACCCAGGGACTGCGTTCTCTTTGACGATTCTTTGGCCGCCTGTAAGGGTGCAAAGGCCGCCGGAATGACGGTTGTGGGCGTCCATGATGGCTCCTTCCATGGGACAGAGGTTGATATGCGGGAGCTGTGCGACCGTTATATTGAGAGCTTTGGGGATTTGCTGTAACCATCTACCTACCGTCTGCTTTTGGGAAAGATGGTAGGTAAACAGTGGCCCAACGGGCTTTTATGCAGGTAGAAAAACCGGGAGAGGGTGGGGGAATACCCCACCCTCTCCCGGTAATTAATTCGTAAATGCTTCGGTAAAGAGATCCGCCAGCTCCTGGGCCTTGTCCGGATAGACGAACATCCCTATGCGGTTGGAAAGGGATGTTGTGACCCCCTTCTCCCAGGTCTCGCAGGATTCCGGATAGAATGCGCCACCCTCGGCCTGGGTGGTAATACGGCCCTGCAAAATATCCTGCACCGCCAGGACATCATCCAGGGTTGCCGCATCATTGAGCTTTACCAGCCCTATGGCGATATTTGAGGTGCTCATCATGGTCTCCTGGATCAGGATCTCCTCTACGGCAGCTATGCTGGAGAGGCCTGGGTAGTAGTTGTCCAAAAGCTCCCCCTCCAGTACCATCATAGCGTTCAGCCCCTCATAGCTGCCCTGGAGTGTTGTGAAGAAATCCTGTAAAGAGGGAATCTGGGCCTCCACGCCGGAAACAGGCAGCGTAGGCTCCTCCTCATCCAATACGCACCGGACAATACACTCAAAGCTAAGTTGCTCGCCATTGTAGGTCACGTGAGCTGTAATGGTTGTTGTCCCCGGTGCAACGGCGGTAATTTCTCCACCGGCTGCATCCACCTTGGCTATTTCCGGATTGGCAGAGGTGTACTCGCAGGCATCTGGCGCATCGCCACTCCCATCCCAAACCGTCATCCGGAAGCTGTCCCCCTTATACTGTAGTGTCACATCTGTATGGCTGACATAGAGGGCTTCCCCCTCACTGGCATCCGGTTCTTCTGCCTCCTCCTTATCTTGGGAAGGGGTATCCGGCAGCACCGGCTCCTCCCCTTCCGTCTCCAGTCCAGCGGGAGGGGCTGGCTCCTCCTGATGATCCTCTGTGTCCTGGCCCCCCTCCGCTTCGATGGGATAGCTGTCCTCCTTCCCACCGCAGGCTGCCAAGCCCAGCAGAAGTGACAGTATACACAACAATACGATCCATTTTTTCATATCCCATACCCCCTGTATCTTCCAATTCTTTCAAACATCTCTGGAGGGCACTCCGAAAAACGCTCCCCATCCGAAACTGTCACATATAGGAAATTGCTTGAAGGCTCAGCTTGATAGAGCAAATCGCTGCCGTCCACGACAAAATAGTTGACTTGGGAAGCTCTCGAAGAAATCGTCTCCTGCAAGATGAGCGTACCACCATCCAGCTTCCAGTTTCCGTTCCCAATATAGCTGCTGAGCGGCCCTTCATAGTATGAAAACGTACCATCAGCATCTATATAGATGCTGAATGCTCCCCCACAGCCAGTCTTTTCATACATATAGATTTTCCCGGCAACATCAGCACCCTGTACTGCACACCCCGCAAACAGCAGGAACACAGCTGTAACCAGGGTACAGAATTTTACATATCGCTGATTCACCTGTCACACCTCCCGATCTCTATTTATTGCGCCAGGAAGATCGCGTCTGTGTCCTTGATGAAATTTTCCACGCTGTAGCAGACAAAAATCCGGTCCATCCCATGCTCCTGGGCATACTGGGCTACCGGGGTCCGGTAGTAGCGCAGGTCCAGCAGGTGAACCTCTTGAAACTGCTGGCTCAAAAAAGGGGCCAGGCTGTCGCTGTAGCTATCCCGAACCACCAGCAGCTTCTCCTCCACGGCAGCCTGGGGATTCCGAATAATATATAGGGGTGCATTGCCCCCCATAAAAGAGGCATATTGATCCTTTTGCTCCAAAAAGCTGTCCTCATACAGGCCATGGGTCTTCCCTGCCGCCACGTCCTCCACTGTAACCCCTTCACTGGAGACATACCGCTCGATGGTATCCGGCTGGAGCCAGTGTACTCCTGAGGAGGAATAGAGCGTCCCCAGAAAATCATCGGACACCGTCTCCCCCTCCCCCAGTGGTGCCGGGGTCTCCCCCAGAGCCGCAAGAAGAGCCGTGTACCCATAGTACGCCCCCAGGCTGGTCCAGTGGTGGTCTGTGCGGTAGTAGATCTCTTCGCCTGCGTGCTCTGCCAGCACACCAGACATATCCACCCAGATCAAATCCGGGCACATTTCCCGCACCTGCTCCAGATAGGCCGCCTGGTCAAAGGAGCCCGCCCCCTTTGGCAGCTGGTCCCGCCAAATTTCAGCCGCTGTAGGGATTAATCCCAAGTAGACCGGCAGTTCTGTCTTCTCCCCCAGGCGGCGGAGATAGTCCGCGTTCTGCTCCGCCCGGCTGCACTCCTCTACCTTGGAGATCAACCGGTCCCCACACAGATAGACCCCGTGGAACAGACGCTTCCCCAGCAGGTACTCATACCGGGTTTTCAACCCCATCCAGCTGTCCCGCAGGGGGAATTGATCCGCTAAATATTTCTCCAAATCTGCTGTATAACTGCCATCCGCCAGAGCGGACCAGGTGAAAACCGGTTTGCTGGATAGGTTCCGGTTTTCTATTGGGGAAAATGTCCGGTCCGGCAGCAGCAGATGCACCAGCCCAAAGCCCGCCAAAAATACGCAAAAGAACACTACTGTAACACGCTGTGCTGCTTTTGCCATAAAAACACCTCCTGATTCTCTGACCAGTCCCTCAGCCACATGCCTTTTTTGCAACAGCTGGGTTAAAACCTGAAGTAAAGGAATGGGTTATAGCTGGCATCTACCAGGGACGCGGTACACAGCACCAACGCCTCCAGCACCAGCAGAGGGGCCAACAGGGAGCGATCCCTCTCCTGAAGGCGCCCCCAAAGGGCTTTTCCCAGCGGGGTGGAAGCAGCGCACAAAATCAGCAGCATGGGCAGGTAGGTGCGCAGCGTATACCCGTCAGCGGCACTAAAAAATGCCGCCCCGCCAAAGAGCGCCCGCAGATACCCTGCCAGCTGCCCCATATCCTCCACAGCGAAGAGTGCCCAGCCAACCAATACAATGGCCATGGCATACATGTGGCGCAATACCGATGGCAGCTGCTCCAGCCATTTCCCCAGGAACAGCCGCTCTGCCAGCATCCAAAAGGCATAGTACAGCCCCCACAGCAGGAAATTCCACCCAGCACCATGCCAAATGCCAGTCAAAAGCCAGACAACCAGAATATTCCGCACCCACTTTTTTGGGGAGACACGGCTGCCGCCCAGTGGGAAATAGACATACTCCCGGAACCATGTGGTCAGAGAGATGTGCCAACGCCGCCAGAACTCCACAATTGAACGGGAGATATATGGGTAATTGAAGTTCTCCAAGAAATCAAAGCCAAACATCCGCCCCAGGCCGATGGCCATGTCACTGTAGCCTGAAAAATCAAAATAAATCTGGAAAGCATATGCGGCCAGCCCCAGCCATGCGCCAACTACTGTCCGTCCCTGTGCTGCCAGGGTGGCCTCCCACAGCTGGCCGATAGCGTTCGCCAGCAGCACCTTCTTTGCCAGCCCTACCGTGAAGCGCAGGACACCAGCGGTAAATTTCTCCAGGTTCTCTTCCCGCTTCACCAGCTGCTCTGCAACGGAGCGGTACTGGATAATCGGCCCGGCGATCAGCTGGGGGAAGAGGGTGACATATGCGCCAAAGGCAACAGCGTCCCGCTGGACCGGTGCAGCCTGCCGGTAAACGTCTATGGTATAGCTCATGGTCTGGAAGGTATAGAAGCTGATGCCAATAGGCAGCGGAAGGCCCAGAACGGGGAGATCCATCCCTGTCAAGTGATTGACATTAACAGCAATAAAATCCCAGTACTTAAAGAAGATCAGGATGGCCAGATTGCAAAAAACAGAGGAGGCCACTGCCCACCTGGCCCGGCGCCTGTCCGCCCGCCAGCGCTCCACCAGCATACCGTGGGTATAGTCCACAACAATGGAGAAGATCATAATCAGTACATATACCGGCTCCCCCCATCCATAGAACAGGAGGCTGACTGCCAGCAGGCATAGATTGCGCAGCCGCAGAGGCGAAAGCCGGTAGACCGCCAGCACAGCCGGCAGATAAAAGAATAAAAAAGGCAGGCTCGAAAAGACCACCTAAGTCCCCCCTATCAAAAAAGGGCACACACGCTCTGTTGGCATGTATGCCCCTCGTTCTTAGGCAAATATTACTTCCGCGGTCAAAGATAGGAAAGTGACGAGTGACGGAAGAAGCTGGA
>CAJUAC010000010.1 GCA_910583885.1 uncultured Oscillospiraceae bacterium
AGTATTTCTCGATCGTGCTCCTCTCCCGCTCCTCTCTTCGCAGCTGATCATAAAATGCTGCCAGATGACACCTGTTTATCCTTCTCTTTTCCATGACTGCTCTCCTCTATCCTTTTTATCTTTCTACGGATCCCTACTATTTTACTCCTTTCTGCCGTCTTGGGAAGAGGAACTCCAAAATAACCGCAGCCTTCCTTACAGATTCGCATCCGCTGTGTAGTATGTTTCCCCGTCCCGCGTGATGGTGCCCAGCACCGGGTTGATCCGCATAACTGGCCGGAAATCTGCTGCTTTCTCCGGCCGCTGCCCCGGTGAGGAGAATACCTGGTAGTACCGCTGGCACTTCAACAGCTCCTGCGTCCCATCCGGCGGCGGATCTCTGAGTATCCACTCCCCCTCTGCATTCTGCTCAGCCAGCGTCTGCACCGAACCTAGCTCCAGCTTGACGGCCCGAATGAACCACGCAGCATCAGTCAAACCAATTGCCGCAGAAAAATGTCCATTTGCCATCTGAAAAAACAGGTTTACATCATTATTTATATAGATAAATTCCTGGTGCCAGTTTTCCGCGCTGCTAGATAATGTTCCTGATGCAGAAATGAATTCCCCTCTACCATCAAGGATCGAAAAGGTAAGAAGTTTATCGAACAATCCCCTTTCCAAATGCTGGGCAAATGCGTTATTTCCTCCTACTTGAAGTATCAATCCTTTGTCAGACAGGACGGCTGTACACCCATGCGAATACCACCTGTCAATCGTATATCCGCTCCCTGTATACACCGCCTGCCCCCGCTGGTTGATTGGACTCACAAAGTACCAGTTGTCCAGCAGATTGGGGTTACTGCATATGGCACTAACTGTCACGCCCGACTGATCCTGTCTTAGTTCAATATTCTCTCCTGCATGTATGGTTAACGCTTTCACCCCCTCCTGCCCAAACCCGACTATCTGACCGGGCAATCCGGCAAGCTTATCTTGCTTGCCATCCAGCCGCAGCCTGACATTTTTTGTTATCTTCCGCAGCCCATCTAAATCTAAAAACTCCGTCAAAAACATTCCTCCTTATGTCTGATAAAATAGATCCGGATTCATAAGGAAGTTTCTGCTTTCACAGTTCTTCTGCACAAATTAAACTATACAAACCCCCGGAAATCACATAATGTGTTCCGGGGGTTGTCTCAATTCCTATAATCGATATCCTGACAGTCCCCCAGGCTGAAGTACTGGAGCTCCACCCCGCCGCTGCGGCCCAGCTGCCGGACCGCTGAGATCCTGCGGTTCCAGGCAGGGGCAAAGTAGTATATGCCGCTCTCCGCGCACATTACGCTGGTACACAAGGTCTGCTCATACTCCACTTCCTCCCCCCGCACCAGGCCCTCCGGGATATCGACCAAAGCGAAGGCCCGGAACATCCGGGAAACACCGTCCAGCTCATCCGCCCCCTGCACGGCGAACTCCTTCATAAACGCCATCCGCACAAACCGGGAAGGGGAGGAATAGTCCCCCGGAAGGCCAAAGCCGCCGCCCAGCTGTTCCCCAAACGCCTTGATTTCACAGCCTGCAATCATCTGGGGCGGCTTGTTCCGGTTGGTCACTCCCACATAGCTGCGCAGATTGGTCTGGTGCCACGGGTATTCAGGGCTGTTTGCCAACACGCCAACCGTCCGCCGGTAGATATGCAGCCCATCCACATCCGGTTCAATGACGGCTGTCTCTCCATTCCGGTCACAGAACAGGTAGTGGGCCGCCAAGGGGCTGCCCTGGGAGAGGTCGTCCACCAGGGTAATGTGCCCCATCTCCGCTACCGCCTCCTCCACCCCGGCGCAGCGGCTGAGGAGCCATGCTGCCAGGCGGCCGGGATGGACCACAGTCCTCCCCGGCTGTGCCGGACCATAGGCCGCATACCCAGGGTAGTGGAGCAGGGCGCCCATCAGCCCAGCGCTGTTGACCCCATCCACCAGGATGGGCTGGCCGAATCCCAGCACCGCCATCCCCGTATAGCTGTAACGGGACGGCGCTGCCGGGCCGCCCTCCCGGATCCCAGCGGCGCAGGGTGCGCCCTGGGGCGCCCCAATCACCCGGTTCGCCCGCAGATTACCAAACTGGTCGTAGGTCCGCCCCAGCAGGTGGCGGCCATCCCTGGTCTCCCAGGAAAAGCTGGTGCATCCAAATTCCATGATCCATACCTCCCCCTTTGCCTCTATTCTTATCTGCGGGACGTTAAAAAATTCCTCCCCGGTGGTTCCGCAAGCCATGATATGACAAAAGCGTCCAAAGGCCGCTGCCTTTGGACGCTCTGTTTCTTATTTCACCGACTCTACAAACCGCAGGAACGCCTCCCGCCCCTGCCTGCTGCACGGAAATACGCCTGCGTGCTCCAGGACCTTGGAAAACACCACGCCCACCTCCTGGCGCAAGATCCCCTCCACATTCTCCGCAGTGAACGTGTGCCGTGTGCGCAGCTCCTCCACCCAGGGGATATGCTTCTCCAGCTCCGGATCCTCCGACAGATCCCCGCCGGAGGTCAGCGCCTGCCCCAGACAGGCCAGCTCCCCCTTGAGGCGGGCTGGCAGCACGGCCAGCCCCATCACCTCAATCAGGCCGATATTCTCCTTTTTGATATGATGGAGCTCTGCGTGGGGGTGGTAGACCCCCATGGGGTGCTCCGGGGTGGTTATGTTGTTGCGCAGCACCAGATCCATCTCGTATTTCCCGCCGCGCATCCGGGCAATCGGGGTAATCGTATTGTGGGGCTCACCGTCCGTCTCCGCAAAGATGAACGCCTCCTCATCCGTGTACCCCCGCCACGCGCCCAGGATGACATCCGCCAGCTCCACCAGACGGTTATCGTCCCCGCTGCGCAGGCGCAGCACGGACATGGGCCAGCGGACAATCCCCGCCTCCACGTCCGCAAAGCCCGGGAAGGATACCTCCCGCTCTATTGGGGCCCGCTCCATGGCGAAGGTGTACCGCCCGCCCTGGAAATGGTCGTGGCTGAGGATGGAGCCGCCCACAATGGGCAGATCCGCGTTGGAGCCCACAAAGTAGTGGGGGAACTGGATGACAAAGTCCAGCAGTTTCCGGAAGGTGGAGCGGTCAATCTTCATCGGGATATGCTTACTGTTGAAGACAATACAGTGCTCATTGTAGTAGACATAGGGGGAGTATTGCAGGAACCAGTCCCCACCGTCGATGGTCACAGGGATGACCCGGTGGTTCTGCCGGGCGGGATGGTTCATACGCCCGGCGTAGCCCTCGTTTTCCCGGCAGAGCTGGCATTTGGGGTAGCCGCTTTGGGGGGCCGCTTTGGCGGCGGCAATGGCCCGGGGATCCTTCTCCGGCTTGGAGAGGTTGATGGTGATGTCCAGATCTCCATATTCCGTAGGCGCAATCCATTTCACATCCCGGGCAATGCGGTAGCGGCGGATATAGTCCGTGTCCTGGCTGAACTGGTAGTACCAGTCCGTGGCAGCCTGCCCGCCCTGGGCAAGGCGGCGCTGGAACTGCTCCGCCACCCAGCTGGGCCGGGGGGTCAGCACCCCCATGAGCTTGGTGTCGAAGAGGTCCCGGCTGGTGATGCCATCCTCAATGTTCCCCCGCTTGACAGCGAAGTCCACCATCCTGCCCAGGATCTCCTCCAGGGGCCGGTCCAGGGCTTCCTCCGGCTCCTGGTACTCCTGGAGCTCCATCACTTGCAGCAGGCTGTTGACCGCCCAGACACGGTCCGCCGCCGCCAGCAGCCCTTTGCGGATGCCGTAATCTGCCAAGGCGGCGATATCCGGCGAAATACAGGTATCAATCATGGTGTCTCCCCCTATTTTTAGATAGCCAGCCGGCCCCGCAGGTACAAAACCGCAGTCCCGCTTATGTTCACCGTATCCCCCTCCAGCGCGCACAGGAGGGTCCCGCCCCGGCGGGAAAGTTGCCTGGCCACCAGCTGTGTTTTCCTCAGCTTCTCCCCCCAGAGAGGGGCGAGGCTGCTGTGGGAGGAACCTGTTACCGGATCCTCCAGCCGCAATTCCGGGCAGAAGAACCTGGACACAAAGTCCACGTCTACCCCCTGTGCAGTGACTGCAACCCCCATCCAATCTGTCAGCTCCAGGAGCCGGTCATAGTTGGGCACATAGCCCTCCACCGCCTGCTGGTCCTCCAACAGGACGCAGAGATCCCGTGCGGCATACACCTCCAGCGGTGTAACGCCTAGGGCCTCCACCAGGGCCGGGGTGAGCGCCACCCTCCCCGGCTTCCGGTTGGGGAAAGACATCTCGTAGCCCTCCCCTCTCCGCACCACAGGCAGCACGCCGCTTGCAGTCCGGAAGTCCACCCGCTCCCGGCCTGGCTCCACCTCTGTGCAGACAATGTGGGCCGCCGCCAGTGTTGCGTGGCCGCACAGGTCAATTTCAAAGGTGGGGGTAAACCAGCGCAGCACATACTGCTCCCCCTCCTGACGTACAAAGGCGGTCTCTGACAGGTTGTTCTCCGCCGCGATGCGCTGCATCAGTTCATCCGGCAGCTCCCGGTCCAGCACGCACACCCCAGCGGGATTCCCATGGAACAGCGTATCCGCAAAGGCATCCACCATATAGTAATCCAGTGCCCCCATCCCCAGCCAAGCCCCTTTCCACGTTCTTTCTTGTTTCTTCCAAGGAAACAGAATGGCCTCCTTACACCAGCCTTACGCCGCCTACCGGCCGGATCGTGAGCACATGGCAGACCCCCGGCCCCAGCACGCGCTCCATCCCGGCCCGGAAGCCCTCCAGCATATCCAGGGGGACGAAGGCCTGGACCGTCCCGGCAAAGCCGCCGCCGTGGACGCGGCAGGCCCCCCGGCCGTCCAGCAGCTGTTCACAGAGGCTCAGCGCCAGGGCCACCTCCTGGTGGTGGGTATACCCGGCGGGGACCACGTTTTGCAGATAGCGCCAGCTGGAGAGGCCAGAGGCGCGTACCAGCGCCAGGAACGCCTCAAAATCCCCTCTCCGCAGGGCCTCCACCTCTCCCGCCACCCGGCGGTTCTCCGCGTAGATGTGGATAGCCCGCAGCACAGCCCGGTCCCCCGCCTTCAGACGCAGCACCGGCAGGGCAGCGGTGAACTCTGCCTCCGGCACCTCCCGGAGGACGCTCTTGCCGAAGTGGGCGCAGATCTCCTTGAGCTCGTTGGGCACAGCGGCGTACTCATCTGTCAGATCCGCATGGTCCGCGCCGCTGTCGATGATGCACAGGGCGTGCCCTGCGGCGGAAAAGTCGAAGCCGACCTTCTCCACCACCGGGTTGGCATTGTCCTGGAAGTCAATGGCCACCATGCCGCCCACGGAGGAGCCCATCTGGTCGAGCAGTCCGCTGGGCTTGCCGAAGTAGACATTCTCCGCATACTGGCCAATCTGCGCCAGGCGCACGCTGTCACACTGCCCGCCAAAAAACAGGCTGTTGATGATGTTCCCCACCAACACCTCAAAGGCGGCGCTGGAGCTCAGGCCGCTGCCCTTGAGCACACTGGAGGTGGTATAGGCGTCAAAGCCCTCCAGGCGGCAGCCCTGGCGCTGGAACCAGGCGGCGATGCCGCGGATGATCGAGCCGGAGGTGTTATACTCCTCCGGATGGATCTCCAGGTCATCCAGATCCACCACGTCCATGGGGAACCCCTCACTCTGGATGCGGATCACCCGCTCCCCGTTGGGCGCCACAGCGGCAATCACATCCAAATCCACGCTGCCGGCCAGAACCCTGCCGTGCTGATGGTCCGTGTGGTTGCCCCCAATCTCCGTACGGCCCGGGGCGGAGAATACCGCCGCGCGCTCCTTGGGGCCAAAAGCCTCCTCCAGCCCCCGCAGAAGCTCCCGGTAACGGCCTGCCTGCCGGGCAGCCTCCGCCGGGCCGTACAGCCTGGCAACAGCTTCCTCCAGCTTAGCAAAATCTGCCGCCGGGGAAAATTGATATTCCATAGTCGCCTCCAGAAAAGAGAGTTTATTTGCAGTGCTTTCTTGTGCCCATTATAGGGGGGTGTCCCCTGGATGAACATAGACTTTTCGCTCATTTTTTCCCATTTTTTTGTCACCCGTCCGGATGGGGGCCGCACTGGGGGCTATCCATATCCGCAGCCCCGTCATGTCCTACCTGCCTGTTGTCCAGTATAGCGGGGGCCCCCCGGTGCAGTTATGCCCGGGGAGCCCCTGTCTTGATATACTTGAGATGTCCCTTTCCACTCCCGGCAGTCCTGCTTTGCAGGGGGGCGCTTACCCCCCCCCCCCCCCCGATGGGGGAGATGGCGGAAAGCATTTGGTGCATGGTACTGTCGTAAAAACGGTATTGCCCCCGTCCGGAACGCTTCACCATGTAGAGCGCCTGGTCTGCGGCATGGAAGACCTCTTCGTAGCTGGCACCAACCACTGCGGTACGGGCCACCCCCATACTGATGGAGATGGGGAAGCCCTCATAGGAGCAGCCGGAGATCGTGTCAAAAATGCGGGAGATGATGGGCTCAAACTCCCCCTGGTACTCTAAAAACAGGAGGAATTCGTCCCCGCCCACCCTTGCGGCAATATCTACGCCGCGGATGCTCTCGCACAGCTTATCCGCCAAAAATTGCAGCACCTGATCCCCAAAAATGTGCCCATAGCTGTCGTTGGCGGATTTGAAGTAGTCCAGGTCCACGATAGCCAGGGCATAGCAGCCCTCCGGCTGCTCCTCCATGCGGGCGATGATCTGTTCTTTCGCGCTGGCGTGGTTGAGCAGGCCGGTGAGGGGGTCCCGGGAAGCCCTCCACTCCAAGGCGTCCAGCTTCATACGCGGCTCATGGATATCCACGGCCTTGCCAATGGCCCCGGTGTACTGAGGCGGCTCGTCAGCACTCCAGATGGACCGGGCAACAATCCGGTGCCAGCGCTCCTCCCCGTCCATGTGGAGCAGTGCGTCAAAGCGCACGACAGGCTGGGTGGGGGTGGTATTGCGCAGGGCGAGGGAGAGCTCCGACGAGCCCTCGGCGCCCAAGACCTGCACCAGCCGCTCGTCGTGCAGGGGATCCGGCACTGTCTCCCTCACCCCCAGCTTGTTGGCGCCCCAGTTATTGAGGGTAATCATAGGCGGGCTGTGGGTGTACTCAAACTGGATCTCCTGGCTCATGGCGGCGAAAAAGCTGTACTTCATCCGCTCATGCTCCAGCAGCTGAAGGGTCCGCTCTGAGGCGGACAGCTCCTCGTGGCGGTGCAGCTCCCCGGCCACACTGCGCATCTCCAGCTGGATGGCCCACTCCTGGCTGGTCATCCTGTCCAGCTCCTCGGCGAGGTGGCCGGACAGCTCTGTCAGGCACTCCAGCAGCAGGGGGTTGAAGGCCCCGCACTGGCCGTCCAGGATCATCTGCACCGCCTGTTCGTGGGGGATCGCCTCCTTATAGGCCCGTTCGTTGGTCAGCGCGTCATAGACATCGGCCAGGGCCACCACCTGGGCGGCAATGGGGATCTCATCCCCCTTCAGCCCGTCGGGGTAGCCCTTCCCATCGTAGCGCTCGTGATGCCAGCGGCAGATAGACCTGGCCACCCGCAGCAGCGGCTCCTCCCCACTGAAAGGCAGGGTATCCATCATCTGGAACCCCGCCTCCGTGTGGCCCTTTATGGCTGCAAACTCCTCATCTGTGAGCCGGCCAGGCTTGTTGAGCACCTCGCCGGGGACGGAGATCTTCCCGATGTCGTAGAGGGCAGAGGCGTTGGTAATCAGGGCGATATCTGTGCTGTTGAGCCGGTAGCGGTTGGTTTTCAGCACAAGATGGCGCAGCAGCAGCTCCGTGAGGATGCGGATATGCAGCACATGCTGCCCGCTCCCGCCGTTGCGGTACTCCACCGTATGGCTGAGGATGTCGACCATCAAGCTGCTCTGCTGCTCTTTTTCATAGATCTGTTCCGCCACCAGGCCAATCAGCTTCTTCTGCTTGGCGTAGAGCAGGGTGGTGTTGACCACACGGTGGTGGACAACCGCAGCGTTAAAGGGACGGCTGATAAAATCGGTGGCCCCCAGGTCATAGGCCCGCTCCACGTACTCGGGCGTGTTCTCCGCAGAGATCATCATGACAGGGATGTCCTCAATCCATTTCCTTTTATTCATCAGCCTAAGGACCTCAAAGCCGTCCATCTCCGGCATCACGATATCCAGAAGGACCAGGTCGATTGCTGTGCCGTATTTCTGGAGTGCCTCCACAGCCTTCATCCCATTTTCCGCCTCCAGGATCTTGTATTCCTCCCCCAGCATATCCGCCAGGATCGAACGGTTCATCTCCGAATCATCCGCAATGAGGATTGTTTGCTTATGCTTTTTACTGATGGGATCCATCCCCTTCCTAGATTTATGCGAAACGGCTATCCGCCGCATCTTCTCCGTACCCATCTGTACCCGGCGAGGAACGCGGCGGCAGTTACCGCAGCCACCGCCATCCACTCGCCGCCCAGTGCGGCGTATCCCCGCGCACGATATGCCATGGGGATCAGCTTAACGCCAACGGCGCCGCCTGCGGCCACCGCCGCAGACACGCCCCCGATCCAGGGCGCTGCGCCACCACCTGTCCCACCGTCCATCTGTTCCCGCCTCCTGTGCCTGCCTGTTTAGTCAACCTGCACCTTTGGCCAGCAGCATACGCCTACGTCCAGCGCCACCCGCTCGCGCAGGTGGAAATCTGCGTAGCGGCAGAACCAGCACGCCTGCATCCCACCCAGGCGTGCCAAGCGCGCTGTGAAGCCTGGGCACCACTGCTCCGGCCAGACACTGCCGCCAATGCGCGGCTCCTGCAACCCCCGTTCCCCCTCCACATATGTATGCATCTCCATATGCGCTCCCTTCCGCCTGCCGGGCTCTGCCCGTGTGCCTGCCGTCCGGATTTCTGACAGGACTGCTTGACAATTTTATCCCAGATATGCTATAATTATACCAAAAAAAATAGTTTTTGGGAACTTTGTGTGAAATTTGTCCGGTTTTGCGCGTATTTTGTTTGGAAAGGGGCTAAGAGCATGTTAAAGCTGGCTCTATGTGACGATGACGCGCAGCAGCGGGCTGCTGTGGGCGCGCTGCTCCAGGAATATGCGGCGCTGCGGCCTGCGCTGGCAGTCAAGCTGTCCTCTTTTTCCTCCAGCTGGGATCTGCTGTCTGAGGAAGAGGAGGGCGCGTGTTTTGACGTATACGTGTTGGATGTGGTGATGCCGGATGTATCCGGCATTGAGTTGGGCGTGAAGCTGCGGGAGCTGGGCCGCAGCGGGGCGATTATCTACCTGACCGTCTCACCGGAGTACGCGGTGGACTCTTATGCTACCCAGGCGTTCTACTATCTGATGAAGCCTGTGGAACCGGAGCGCCTGTACCATGTGCTGGACCAGGCAGTAGCGGCCCTGGAGAAGCGGAAGGCCGCCAGTGTCACCGTCAAGACCAAGGAGGGCCTGCGCCTGGTGCGGCTGGACAGCATCCTCTATGCGGAGCTGGCGGGCAGGGCTGTGCGCTACCACCTTGCCGGCGGGGAACAGGTTGTCACCGTCACCCAGCGCTGCTCCTTCCAGGAGGCCGTGGCGCCCCTCCTGGCCCGTCCCAGCTTTTTCGCCTGTGGGGCCAGCTTTGTGGTGAACCTGTACTATGTCACAGCCGTAGAAAAGCGCTTCCTCCTGCTGGACGGCCAGCACCGGGTCCCTCTTGCCAGGGGCCTCGCCGCCAAGGCCAAACAGCAGTGGAGCTCCTTCTGGCTGGATGGCGCAAAGGAGGATCCGCTATGAGCCCTTTCAGCTTTTTGCAGTCCGCCGTATGCCTCCTCTCCTTTGCCGGCACCTGCGCCGCCCTGGCCGAATTCCGCTTCCACCGCAAGGTCATCTGTTCCACCACCCTTGCGGTATTGGTGGGCATCCTATGTGTCCAGGCGTCGCTGATGCTGACATGGGACCAGTCCCTGGCGCTCACGCTGGCCCCGGTTACAGTCTACCTGCCGCTGATTGTCTGCCTGCACGTCCTGTCCTCCCAGGGGTTTTTCCAGACCTGCGCGGTCTGGTCCATGGGCTGCCTGGTGTCCTTTATTATGGAGTTCCTGCGTAAGCTCCTTCTCCAGCTCTTTGTCCGCCCCCCACTGGACGCTGTCCCCGGCCCGTTGATCTCCCCGGTTATCCTGGCAATCATGCTGCTGGCGGCCTTCGGGCTGCTGCACCTGGTATTCCACACCCTCCGCACCCCCTTCCGCCGGTACATCAGGGAGTCGCAGGATGGATGGCTGACCCTGCTGTTCCCTACCCTGCTCACCTTCCTGCTCCTGTCCTACTATGTCAACAGCGCCGTCCGACCGGCGGCCCTGCTGTTCATCCTGCTCACTGCCCTGTCCATCTTCCTGATCCTGTCCCGGGTACTGGCACTGACGGTCTCCTTGGGGGAGACCCGGGCAGCGGAGCAGGCGGCCCAGCGGCAGCTGGAGCTCCAGCGCCGGGACTACGACACCATCTGCCAAAAGATAGAGATGGGGCGGGTCTACCGCCACGATATGCGCCACCACCTGGCTGCCTTGGACGGGCTGCTCCAGCACAGCGACACCGGCGGTGCGCGCCGGTACATCCGGGATCTCAACGGGAAGCTGGCCGACCTGGTGCAGACAGCCTGGTGCAGCAACCCCGCTGTCAATGCGGTCCTGGGCTCCTATCTCGCCCAGGCGGGTGCCTGCGGCTGCCGCATAGACGCCGGCATCCACATCCCCGAGGTGCTGGAATCCTTTGATGTGACCGACCTGTGCGTCATCCTTTCCAACGCACTGGAAAACGCCATCCATGCCTGCCAGGCCCTCCCGGAGGAGGACCGGTGGATCACCCTCCGCATGGATCTGAGCGGCAACCAGCGCCTGTCCATCTATGTGGAAAACCCCTGCCCCAAGCCGGTCCCCTTTGGCCCCGACGGCCTGCCGGCCCTCCCCAAGCAGGCCGGCCACGGCTTTGGCCTGCGCAGTATCCAGACGGCAGTGGGCCGGTACGGCGGCCTGTTCAGCTGTGAGTGGGAGCGGGGCAAATTCCTCCTGCGGGCAGTACTCTTTCCCCCCGTATCCCCCCCATGCGGGGGGGATACGCCCGCCGCCAGAAGGCGGGGCCCCGGCCTGGCGGCGGGCGTGACAATGAGCGTCGCCTTCTGCCTTGCCGTCCTATACAGCTCCCCCACACTGGCCAACGCACTGGAGGATGTGCCCCTGCTGGGGCCTGTGGTCCAGCTGGTGAACCCGCGCAGCTATGATTGGGCCTGGGGCAGCAGCGGCTTGACGGTCCAGCAGCCTGTCATAGAGGGGACAGCCAACAGCCAGGCTGAGGCCTGGATCGCGCAGATGGAGGAGCTGTTCCTCTGGTATGCCAGCCGGAAATATGCCGGCTATGTGGCCGGGGATATCGGGTACACTGTCCTGCGGGATGACAGCGCCCTGCTGGTCCTGCGCTTTACCACCACCCTGAACGCAGGCGGTTCTGTGGATTTCAGCCGCTGTATCAACCTGGATAAGGCCACGGGCCAGGTTCTGTCGCTGGAGGACCTGTTCCTGCCGGAGGCGAACTATGTCGCCTTCCTCAGCCGCGAGATCATCGCCCAGATGGAAAGCCAGATCCGGGACGACGGGGCGAACTACTTCCTGCCTGGCGGCATCTGGTCGGAGGAGGAGTGCTTCCGGTCCATTGATCCAGATCAGGATTTTTACATCAGTACAGATGGAAAGCTGGTCATCACCTTCGACGAGTACGCTGTGGCCCCCGGCAGTATGGGTTCGCCGGAGTTCACGATCCCCACTGACCTGCTGCGCAGCCTCCTGATCCAGCCCTCCCTGCTCCAATAGCTATTTTCAAGATCCCAGGAAAACAGAGTGCCCATGGCGCAGCCTGCGCCATGGGCACTCTGTTTTCCCCTCTGTCAGGGGTTCGGACGGCCGCTCCCGCCAGCATCCAGGTAGAGCGGCACAAAGCGCGCCATACACCGGGCAATGTACGCAATATTCCGCTCCTCCAGCACGGTGTCTTTTTTCGTGCGCAGATGGGGGATGTAGTACCCCAGCCCTGCCAGGTACCGGCAGGCGCACACTGCTACGTGAAACCGGAATTTCCGGTTGTCCGACGGGTAGTAGTGGAGCCCCTTGTCCCGCAGGCAGGGATGCATCCCATCTGCCTCCGGGAACGCCGCCCGCAGCGCTTCCAGGAGCGCGGCATCCCACCGGCTGTGCTTGGAGGGCATCAACAGCAGGTTCTCCCCGTCCCCCACGCAGTCGAAATGGATAAAGAGGCTCTCCCCCGCCCGCTCCATGTGGCGCTTTTTGAAGGCAGAAGCCCCCAGCAGATTCCGCTCATTGTTGTCCAGGAACACCAGGCATACCCGCTTGTCATAGGCCATCGCCTTGGCGGCGGCCAGCAGGGCCAAGACACCGGAGGAGCTGCCGTTGGCGCTGCTCTTGTTGGCTGGGCCAAAGGCGGACATCCCCAGCGCCGCCAGCGCCAGGATCAGGAACAGCGGCAGCATCAGCTCTGGCTTGTTGAGGGGGAAGCTCACCGCCAGCGCCAGCAGGAACGCAGCCGTCACTATGGCCAGCGCCGTCACCAGATGATAGGCCACATGGGCGGCCACGTTGGTAGGCGAGACAAAATCCGGCACCGGCATCCTGGCCGCCGTGTCGTAGTGGGCGCACAGGAACAGCACCGCCCGGTCAGGATCCCCAGCCACCACATTCACACTGCCGTTTGCCCTTCCGTAGCGCTCCTCCTGCACCCGCCAGCCCGCCCGCTTGAGCTCCCGCATCAGCCAGCTCCTGCACTCCGCCTTCTGCGCGCCAGTCCTGCGCACTGGGTAGACCGTCAGCAGGTATTCCTTTAAAGCTCTGATATCATCCATATTGTTTCCGCTCAAATGCTCTCCTTATACTCCTCCGCCGAGGCAATCAGCTCCTCCGCCCCGGCCAGCATGGCGGGTGTCACCTTCTCCCCCCCGGTGAGGCGGGCCAGCTCCAGCTTGCGCTGCTCCCGGTCCAGCCGGAGCACATGGGTGAAGGTCCGCCCCCGTTTCTCCCCCTTCTCTACACAGAAGTGGGTGTCCGCCATGGCGGCCAGCTGGGGCAGATGGGTGACGCACAGCACCTGCTTGCGGCGGCTGACCTGGGCCAGCTTCGCCGCCACCTTCTGGGCCGCCCGGCCGCTGACGCCGGTGTCCACCTCGTCAAAGACCAGGGTGCCAATGGTCTCGTTCTCCGCCAGCACGTTTTTCAGCGCCAGCATGATCCGGGCCAGCTCGCCGCCGGAGGCCACCTTGTT
The DNA here is from genome assembly GCA_910583885.1 of uncultured Oscillospiraceae bacterium. Lineage (GTDB taxonomy): Bacteria > Bacillota > Clostridia > Oscillospirales > Oscillospiraceae > Pelethomonas. Next base: position 13,266 of record CAJUAC010000010.1, read on the forward strand.
GATGGGCCGCAGCTCCTCCCCCACGTTGGCGGACATCAGGAAGCGGATCACATCAATCCCCGTGGCGTCCGGTTCCTTTTCCCCAAAGCAGATGGCAAAGCGCACCTTTGGCATGTCCAGCTGGCGCAGCTCGTCCTGGATGCGCAGCTCCAGATCCTTGGCCGCCGCTTTACGGGCCCCTGAGAGGAGCCCGGCGGCCTTTTCCACCTGCCGCCGCTCCTTTGCCAGCTCCTTCTCCAGCCGGGCCGCTGTGTCGGCGGCAAAGCTGATCTGGTCGAGCTCCTCCCGGCAGTGCTCCAGATACTCCAGCATCTCCTCCACTGTAGGGCCATACTTCTTTTTCAGCCGGTAGAGCAGATCCGCCCTGCCCTCCAGCTCGTCCAGCTCCCGGGGGCTGAAGTCGAAGGAGCCCTCCAGGTCCCGCAGTGTCTCCGCCACGTCATAGGCCTCGGAGTAGAGCCCCTCCAGCCGCTCCTGGAGCTGGGAGAACTGCTCATCCAGCCCCCGCACACCGGCCAGGGCACTGCCCGCCTCCTGCAAGGCGGATACCGCACCGCCCCCGTCATCGCCGCCGGTGAGGCTCCACAGCGCCCCCTGGATGGAGGACATAAACCGCTCACTGTTGCGCAGGAGGTTGCGCCGCTGCAAGAGGGCCTCCTCCTCCCCGGGCTTCAGCTGCGCCCGCTCCAGCTCGTTGATCTGGAAATTGAGGCTGTCCACCCGCCGGGCCTTCTCCGACTCGTCCATTTCCAGGGCCCGCAGCTTCTTGCGGGTGGCCTCCATGGCGCTATAGCAGGCGGCGTAGGTCTCCAGATAGCCCTCCACATGGCCGAAGCTGTCCAGATAGGCACCGTGCTGCTCCTCATCGAGCAACTGCTGGCCATCGTGCTGGCCGTGGATATTCAGCAGGGCGCTGCCAATCCGCCGCAGCAGGGCCACGGTGACAGGCTTGCCGCTGATCCGGCAGGCGTTCTTGCCGTCGGCATAGATCTCCCGCTGGAGCAGAAGCTCCCCCTCTTCAGGGGCCAGGCCGCACTCCGCAAGCGCCGGCAGGGCCGGGACGCCGGTGAATACCGCACTGACAAAGGCCTTTGCCGCGCCCGTGCGGATCAGATCCCTGCTGGTGCGCTGGCCCAGCACAGCCCCCATGGCGTCGATCACAATACTTTTCCCCGCGCCGGTCTCGCCGGTGAGGGCATTGAACCCCCCGTCAAAGGCGATATCCGCCTCCTCGATGACGGCGATATTTTCAATATGGAGCAGCTGTAACATGGTGACCCCCTTTTCCTTGGCGGCGCTATTTCAGCATTTCATGGATGTCGGCGCAGAAGCTCCTGGCCGACTCCGTGTCCCGCATGACCAGGAAGGCGGTGTCATCCCCCGCCAGCGTGCCCACCATGTAGGGGATGTTCATCCCATCCAGCGCGGCCGCCGCCGCGTTGGCCAGGCCGGCCATGGTTTTAACGACCACAATATTTTGGGCAAAATCGACACTGACAATGCTCTCCCGGAAGATCGTGCGCAGCTTGTCCGCCACATTCAGCCGGTTCCGCTGGCTGGACACCGCGTAGCGGTACCGCCCCTGGCCAATGGGCTCCTTGATGAGGTGCAGCTGCTTGATATCCCGGGAAATCGTCGCCTGCGTGCAGCGGATACCCATCTCCTGCAAGCGGAGCTGGAGCAGCTCCTGGGTATCGATGGGCTCCTGCTCGATGATCCCTAAAATTTTGCTCTGCCGGTCATTTTTCATGGCCAATGCCTCCTGTCATTTTCGTGCGCAAGATCTCGTAGATACTCTTGTCCGTCAGCCGCAGGAGCTCCGTCTCATACCGGGACCGGCAGATGCGCACCTTGTCCCCCTGGCGCAGGGCAAAGGCCCTGCCGCCGTCCACAGACAGGTACACCTGCTTGCGGTTGAGCTCCGCCGGGGCGACTGTCACCGTCCCGGAGGCGGAGAGCACAAAGGATTTGGAGAACACCGTGTGGGCGCAGATGGGGCTGATGACAAAATTCTGCGCCGTGGGCTCCACGATAGGCCCCCCCGCAGAGAGGGAGTAGCCGGTGGAGCCGGTGGGCGTGGCCACCACCACGCCGTCCCCGGCGAAGACGCCCAGCTGGTCCTCCCCGGTGGTAATCTGCAAACGGACGACCCGGGCCATGGCCCCCTTGGTGACTACCGCATCATTGAGGGCGCTGCCGGTAAACACCGTCCGGCCCTCCCGGATCACGCCCACATCCAGCATCATCCGCTTCTCCCGCCGGTACTGGCCGGCGGCCAGGTTCTTCAGCAGCCCCAGCTCCCCCACCTCCAGATCCGGCATGAAGCCTAAGCTGCCCAAGTTCACCCCCAGCACGGGGATCCCCCGCATGGAGGCCGCCCTGGCCAGGTGCAGGATGGTGCCGTCACCACCAAAGGCGACGATCAGGTCGCTGGAGCGGAGCTCCTGGTGGAGGGGGCGGCAGGGCACGCCGTACTGGCCCTCACCGCCCTCCGGCTTAAAGGGCAGGCAGAACACCGTCGCCAGCCCTGCCCCGCGCAGGATCTTGTCCGCCTCCTTGGCCGCAGCCAGCCCCTTGTCCCGGTAGGGGTTGGGGCACAGGATCACCCGTTTTAATCCGCTCACGCTCTGCATCACTCCTTCAACGCGCTGTGGGAGCTCTCCACCAGCGTCTGCAAGTCAAAGTCCTGCCCGGCCTGCGTCCCCCGCTCCAGCCAGCCCAGGTATTCGATGTTCCCCTCCGGGCCCCGGACGGGGGAGTAGGAGAGGCCGCGCACTGTGAAGCCGCTGGCCCCTGCATTCTCCAAAAACCGCTCCAGCACCTCCCGGTGGACGGCGGGGTCCCGGACCACGCCCTTTTTGCCCACCTTCTCCCTGCCCGCCTCAAACTGGGGCTTCACCAGGCAGACCACCTGGCCATCCTCCCGCAAAACCCCGGCGATGGCGGGCAAAATCAGCTTCAGGGAGATGAAGCTCACATCCACACTGGAGAAGGACGGCTCCTCCGGGATCTGCTCATGGGTCAGGTAGCGGGCATTGGTGCGCTCCAGGCAGACCACCCGCCCATCGCTGCGCAGGCTCCAGGCCAGCTGCCCGTAGCCCACGTCCACCGCATAGACCTTGGCCGCCCCGTTTTGCAGCATACAGTCGGTAAATCCCCCGGTGGACGCGCCCACATCCATGCAGACCGCGCCCTGCAACTCAATGGGCCAGATCTCCATGGCCTTCTCCAGCTTCAGCCCGCCCCGGCTGACATAGCGCAGGGCGGCGCCCCGGACCTCTACCGCCGCATCCTCCGCCACCGGTGTGCCGGGCTTGTCCGAGCGCTGCCCGTTGACAAACACCAGCCCACTCATGATGGTGGCCTGGGCCTTCTGCCGGCTCTCCTGGAGACCGCGCTCCACCAAAAGGACGTCTAATCTCAATTTTTTACTCATAGGCACCTCGGTATCCATTCTTTTTCTTTTAAAAAGAAAAAGAATCAAAAAGAAAACTTTCAGAGCAAAACGCTGTTTTGCTCCCTCTCTCTCAGTTCACTGCTCAGAGCCTGGTAGAACGCCGCCAGATGGACCCCGTCCACCAGGGCGTGGTTGCACAGGATGGACACCGGCAGCAGGACCTTCCCCTCCTGGGTGAAATACCGCCCCCAGGTGATCCGTGGGTTGCTGTCCGCCGGGTGGGGGACTGGCTGGACCAGGGAGGTATAGCTGAGCCAGGGCAGGGATGAGATGAAGAATTTATCCAAATCCTCCCCCGGCTCCTCCTGGATGCTCCGCTGACGCTTGGCGGCCTCCTGGGCCTGCGCCCCCGCTGTCAAATACTCGGAAAAGGGCACGCCGCTATCCAGGGTACAATAGCAATACGTCCCGTCCTCCAAAGCTACCGTATGGGAGGTACGGCACCGCGTAAACTCCACAATGCCCCCATCCACAACCCGCTGGCGCAGCTCCGGCACGCTGTTGGCCGCCCGGGCGGCGCAGTAGCAGACGGTGAGGAAAAAGGGCAGCCCCTCCCGTTTGATCTTCTCCAGCAGGCCGGTGATCTCCACGTTGGACGTGACCCCCACATAGGGATAGGCCAGGGTATTGAAATAGGCGAAGTGGTCCCGCCGCTTGTAGGATGCCAGATCAATGGTCTTATACTCCATCAGATTCTCCCCAAAGCAAAGCGCAGCTTTGCGCAAATGTCCTTCCTTTTGTCAGATTTCCGCCGCCAGCTCCAAAGCCAGCTGGGCAATTTTGTCCTTCTCCGACAGGTTGTACTGGCTGCCCAGGCCCCGTTTATCCCAGGCTTCGCCGTCCAGGCTGTCCGCCCCGTGGAAAAACTGGAACACTGCTTTCCCCCGGAACTGGGCCAGCGCCGCCACCGCGGCGCACTCCATGTCCACGCAAATACATCCCTGGGCTTTCCGACGCTGGACCTTCCCCGCAGTCTCCCGGTAGATCGCATCCGTCGTCCAGACCTTCCCCTCCACGCAGGAACAGCCGTGGCGGGCCAAAATCTGGCAGAACTCCTCCCGATAGCGGGGATTTACCTCAATTTCATCACTGGCGGGGGCGTAGTGATAGCTGGTCCCCTCGTCCCGCAGGGCGGAGGTGGGCACAATGATGCCGCAGTTTTGGATGGATTTGTCCAGCACGCCGCAGGAGCCGAACAGCACCACCTTCTCCACCCCCAAGATAAACAGTTCGTCCAGCGCACCCACGCAGCCCGGTGCGCCCACATAGGACTGGAAGAGGGCCACCGCCTTGCCCTGGTACTCCGCCCGATAGACGGGCATCTCGAAGGTTGCGCAGCTGATCCTGCCAATCTCCACCGCGCCCAGCCGCTCCACCATCCGCTGGAAGGTGTGCCGCTCAAAGCAGGACACTGCCGCCTGGGGGCAGCCGTCCAGAGGCCGGTGAATGTCCGACGGATTGAGGACCGCCGACGGGCTGGGGTCAAATTCGTGAAGCAGCATACCTCTCCTCCTTATTACCGCCGTTCTGGCTTCCCAGGCAATACGGGCACACATCCCGGCAGGCGTGGCAGGAGATGCACCAAGTCCGCCTCTCCGGGTCGTCGCCGAAGGCGTGGTCCCAGCACGCCTGCTGGGCCAGCTCCGCCCCGTCCAGCGCGTGTACCGGGCAGGCCGCCGCGCACCTCCCGCAGCCGTCGCACAGCGGCGGCTGCAGCGCGTCCGGCTCCAGCTCCGCCCCGCACAGGACAGCTCCCAGCCATACCATGCTGCCCAGCTCCGGCGTGATCAGCAGCGAGTGCCGCCCAATGGTCCCCAGCCCTGCCGCCTGGGCCGCGTGTTTGAGGGAGACAATAGACCGCCAGCGCCCAGTGGCGGCGTCCCATTGGCTCTCGTTGGTGGGGATGGGCACGCAGGGGACCCCCCTCCGCTCCATCTCGATACAAAAGTCCAGCGCTATGGCATCCAGCTTCGGCGTCAGGGAATTGCGCACCCGGGTGTAGGGGATAGGCGATTGGCACGCCAGCGTCCCCGCTGGTAGGCGGCAGGCGAAGGACACCACGGACCGGCACTCCGGCCAGACATCCAGCGGACGGTACCCCTCCGGCGCGCCGGAAAACCGGTCCACACCGGCAACGCCGCACAGCTCCGCCCCCAACGAAAAGCAAATCTTCTTGATCTCCCGGCTGTCCAACCCGTCCCCTCCTCCACGTAAGCAAAGCGGAGCTTTGCGTAAAAAGTTCTTTTTGATCCTTTTTCTTGAAAGAAAAAGGATGATTACCTGTTGAAAATTGCCTGCACCACCGCCTCCGCGTCAATCCCCAGCAGGCGCCGCAGCTGGGGCACTGTGCCCTGGGGTGCAAAGGAACCCTTTAGATTTTTCAGAATGATGGATTTTACCGGAACACCGGACAGGGCCAGGGCCGCCGCCAGCTGCTGGCCCACCGAGCCAACCTCATAGCAGTCCTCCAGCACCAGGAGCCGCCCTGTGCGGCCCACCGACTCCAGAACCAGCCCGGCGTCCAACGGCGCAATGCGGTGGAGCTTGACCACCTCTGCGTGGACGCCCTTCTCCGCCAGCGCGTCTGCCGCCGCCAGCAGCTCGCCGGTCATTGTCCCATAGGACACCAGGGTCGCGTCCGTACCCTGGCGCAGGACAGACGCGCTCTCCCCGTTCCAGTCCGGGTACTGCCGCTCCTCGCCGCCCCGTGGGTAGCGCACCGCCACAGGCCCCTCCATCTCCAGCGCGGCGCGGAGCATAGCCCGCAGCTCACTGAAGCAGGCCGGGCACAGCACGCTCATGCCCGGGATCTGGGTCAGATACCCCACATCCTGGCAGCCGTGGTGGGTGGGCCCGTCGGAGCCCACCAGCCCCGCCCGGTCTACCGCCAGCACCACATGGAGCCCCTGGAGGGCCACGTCATGGACAAGCATATCAAACCCCCGCTGCAAAAAGCTGGAGTAGACGGCGAACACCGGGACCATCCCCTGCCGGGCCATGCCCGCCGCCATGGCGACAGCGTGGCCCTCGGCGATGCCCACGTCAAAAAAGCGCTTGGGCCAGGCGGCTGCAAATTCCTGCAATCCCGTCCCCTCCGCCATGGCGGCGGTGACGGCGCATACCCGCTGGTCCTTCCCCGCCAGCTCCACCAGCTCATGGCCGAAGATATAGGAGAAATCCACTGTCTGCTTGCTTACCAGCCCCACCTTGGGGTCAAAGGGCGGCACACCGTGGCTGCGCTCCGGCTGGCGTTCCGCCGGGGCGTAGCCCCTGCCCTTCACCGTGCGCACATGGAGCAGCACCGGGCAGGCCATCTCCTTGGCCCAGGCCAGGGTGGCGCAAAGCTGCTCCACATTATGCCCGTCCACAGGCCCCATATAGGTAAACCCCATATCCTCGAACATCGAGCAGGGGTAAATGGCCCGCTTGATGCTGCTCTTGACCTGGTGGTTGAAGTGGTAGAGCTTCCGCCCACCGGGCAGGCTCTTCATCACCGCATGGTAGCCCTGCTTGAACCGGTAGTAGCCCGGCCGGACCCGCAGGCGGCTGAGATGGGAGGCCACCCCCCCTACGTTGGGGTCGATGGACATCCCGTTGTCGTTGAGGATGACCACCATCGGCTCCCCGGACTCCCCCGCGTCGTTGAGCCCCTCATAGGCCAGCCCCCCTGTGAGGGCGCCGTCCCCGATGAGGGCCACCACGCTGTAATCCGCCCCCAGCTGGGTGCGGGCCCGGGCCATGCCCAGGGCCACGGACACGGAGTTGGAGGCATGGCCAGCCACAAAGGCGTCATGTGCGCTCTCGTCAGGCCGAGGGAAGCCGGCCAGCCCTCCCAGCTGCCGCAGGGTACCGAACCGGTCCCGGCGGCCCGTGAGGGCCTTATGGACGTAGCACTGGTGGCCCACGTCGAACACCAGCCGGTCACGGCTGGTGTCGTAAATACGGTGGATGGCCACACTCAGCTCCACCGCGCCCAGGTTGGAGGCCAGATGGCCCCCCGTGCGGGCCACGCTCTCCACCAGGAACGTGCGCAGCTCCTGGCACAGCAGCTTCAGCTGTGCGCTATTCAATTCCTTTACGTCCGCCGGGGACGAAATTCGCTCCAGGACCAAGGCTTGCTCACCTCTTTTTATGACCGGAAAACAGATGGAGGACCCGTCCTACCAGCTGGAGGACCGTCGTGCTCTTATTGATGGCAAAGGTCTTGCCCAGGGCCTTCCCGCCGATGGTCAGGCCGGAGATCAAGGCCGTGACTGCCAGGGAAATTGCCACGGACCGGATAGAAAACGCCTCCTGAAGCCGGGTGACGATAATGGCGCCCGTACTGCCGCTGATGATGCCGCAGATATCGCCCACCACGTCATTGCAGAAGCTGGAGACCTTGTTGGCCCTCCGAATCAGGCCCAGGGCCTCCCGGGCCCCAGGGGTCTTATGGGCAGCCATGGAGTGGAAGGGCCGCTCGTCCGCCGCCGTCACGGCTACGCCGATGATATCAAATACGATACCCAGCCCGATAAAGCACACCAGCACCCCGAAGGCTACCGGCAGCCCCGCGCCGTCCAGTGCGCCCTCTGATGCCAGCGTCAGCATGGCGGAGAGCACAACGGAGATGAAAAACACCTGGATGGTCCAGCGCAGCCGCCCTTCCTTCTTTCCCTTTTTCTCCTGTTTCTTCCTTTTACTGTCTATGTCCAAGGGGGGATTCCTCTCTTTCCATTCTCAAAATTAAATGATGGATGATGATTGATTGTATTCGATATCTCTGCCCGCAGCAGCCTACTTCTACTCGTTGACATACAGGCTGGCGCGGTTCTGGATCAGCTCCGCAGCCTCGTCCAGGGTCTTATCCCCCGCGAAGTAGGCCCCCGCCGCCGAGACGGCGATCTCATTGATCTCGTCGTCCCAGGCATAGATCCGGTCAATGGCGTTGTACAGCGCCATCATCTGGTCGTATTCCTCCTGGGTGACAGCGTGGTAGGCGCAGCGCAGCTCCATCCCGTCCACCTCCCCAAAATACAGGACATTTGTCGGGATCTCCCGCCCGCTGGCATCCACCTGCTCCGGTTTCATCATCTGCTCCGCCAGCTGCTGGAAATCCGCCTTGTTGGTGGGGAATTCACGGAACACATTCGCAGAGGTATTGGGCAGCAACAGGGTGCGCAGGAACGCCCAGGCCCCGTCCTTGTGGGCGCTGGCGCTGGAGATCGCATAGCTGCTGGGGAGGTAGAACGCGCTGCCCACCTCGCCCCACTCGTTGGGGTAGCCCACAAACGTCACCGCGCCGCCAAATAGGAACGCCATCTCCTGGACAGCATAGAAATCCGTGAGCTGCCACTCGCAGAGCATCTGCATCCCGCTGACCATCCCGGTTATGTCAGTCACATCTCTCAGCGCATCCTGGTTGGGGAAACTGTTGCAGAATGTCAGCAAATCCTTGAATTCTTCGCTGTCAAAACGGCATGTGCCCTCCTCCCAGTCCACAAAACGGTCCCCGCCCAGGTTGAGAAGCTCCTTGAGCATTCTGTCCTTGCTCCCGCTGTTCACCAGGGGGATGGCCCCCTCCGGCATCGACGCCAGGGCGGCCCAGAAGTCCGCAGGCGTCCAGGTCATGTCCTCCCCCACCACGCTGCTCGCCCCTGTGAGCGTCATGATCCGGAAGGTGCTGCCAACCTGATAGAGCTTCCCGTCTGTCTCCAATGCCTGGAACACCCGCTCCATCAGATCCTCCCGGTTCAGCTCCGGGTCATTGTCGATATAGGGCCACAGATCCTCAAGCAGCCCCATAGCCCCCCACCGGCTTGTGCCCAGCTGGCCCACATTCAGGAGATCCGGCACGTTTCCGGCCAGGACCTCCGTAATCAGCCGGGTCCGCCCGGCGGACCAGTCCTCGGATGTGTTGAACTGGGCGTAGTCCGTCACTTCTATATAGTAATCCGGGTTGGCATTGTTGAACGCCAGGATTGCTGTGCGCTCATCCATTGTCATGTCCACCGTGGCGTAGGTCAGCACCGTCCGCTCCGGCAGGGCGCCCTCTTCCACAGGCGTCAGGAGATAGAACCCGACATCGGACATGCTGCTCCCCCGCGCAACAGCCGCCAGCCTGCCGTCTGGCAGGCGGGAAACGCTGCGCACCTGCTCGCCGGCCACTCCGGCGGCCAGCCAGTTCAGCACCGGCTCCCCAGCCTCCGCACCTGTCTGCCAGGCGTACAGGGACTCGCCGTTGAGGTAATAGAAAAGGATATTCCCCTCCCCCTCAAAGACACCCCTGCCGTAATTGTCTATGGGCAGGGGGTAGTCTTCTCCCCAGCCCTTCCCGTCCTTGTCAATGGTCCGCAGGCGGGAAATCACTTTACCGGAGACATCCCGCGTCCACTCCGGCACCCCCACGCGGCCATCGCCCAGGCGGATCAGATCCAGGCCGCCCAAATCAACCTCCATCTCCAGTGAGAAGCGGGCTTCCCCTTTCCCATTCAGCACGGTAATGCCTTGATCTGTAACAATATAGATATCCCCGCTGCCATCCAGCAGCATATCGTACACAGCGGCGCTCCCCAGCCCCCAGCCCTCAGTGGAAATCCGGCGGAGCTCCTTCCCATCTTCGTCCAGTTGGCGCAGGAGATGGATCTTCCGATCTTCCCGTATAAAGCTGCACTGCTCTGCCACCCACAGCGTCCCGCCCTCTCCGGGGCGGACGCTGCTGAGGAAAATAGCTGCATCCTCCGCCCCCCCTCCGGGCTGATAATCCGGCAGTGGCTGGGCTTCTCCCCCCGTCAGGGGCATCCTCAAAAACGCGTCTGCATTTTTGAACACATAAGCCGCCTCCCCGGAGACACAGCCGCCACCGAGGTACTCCATCCCTCCATCGACGCCGGACCACACCGCAGTGTAGGCGCCGGCGGCCAGGGGGGCCGCATCCGGCTCCTCCGGCTTTTCCGCGCAGGCCCCCAGCAGGAGGCATATTACAGCCAGCAGCCAAAAAGCTCCATATTTACGCATGATTCCCTCTTATTCTTTATACAAAATATCCGCCCCAGAGGGGCGGATCCATGCCCGCGCTTTCGCAGGACTAAACGCCGGCAGCAAACAGGGTAAATCTTACGGCTTAGGTACGGGTTGGATTTCCCCGGGACACGCCTCTCGTTGCCGATCAGGTGGTTTCCCTTTCAGCGTCCCGGCGCGGCGTTACCCACCGCGCTACCCGACTGCCACTTAGTCCGCACTGCAATCCCCTGCCTGCCCAGTGACGACAGCCTAGGTGTTTTCCACCACAGTCAAACCGCTTCTTAGCCTCTTTTGCAGGCAGGGTTTCAAGGAGCAATAGCAGCCGTTCCCTGGCCGGGGAAGCAGCTGGGTTTTCTCCTATCCGCACCATGCCCACGCAAGGCAGGCTACATCTGCACACAGCGTTCACGGCTCCAGGCCGGGTAGCACCGCAATACAGGTTTCTACCCTGAGTCGTACACAGGTCGGAATACCACAAGGGAGTACGCCTATGCACAAAAACAGGTCTCCACGGAAGCAGGGTCGGCTTCCCCATGCCATTGAGGAACGCCCTGAATCCGCAAGCGCAGGGGAGTCCTGCGCTTTCCTCCCAGCACCCACCCCAAACTGGGCGTAAGAAGCAGGCACCAGGGGTTTCACAGCTATGCCCTTTAAAGGATTTTTAGGCCCTTCTTCGGAAGCGGCAGATCTGACTAGGATACTGCGCCGTCGTTTAGCGATGATAGTATACCATGTTTTCCCCGGACATTCAAGAGATTATGCAAAATATTTTATCGCCGGGCTGCGGCTACATCTCTGCCCGGAGGCTGTCCAGCAGGCCCTGGCACCCTGACAGGATATCCCGCCAGGCGGCCTCAAAATCGCCGGTGTACCAGGGGTCGGCCACCTCCTCCCCTGGGCGGCCGGCATACTCCAGCAGCAGATGCATTTTGCCCTCCGGGTCGCCGCCGCAGATGCGGCGCATGTTGCGGAGGTTGCCGCTGTCCATACCCACCAGCAGGTCATAGGCGCTATAATCGTCCTGGCGGAGCTGGCGGGCCACCTTCCCCCCGCAGCAGATGCCGTGTTCAGCCAGCACCCTCCTGGCCGGGGGATAGACTGGGCTTCCCACCTCCCCGGAGCTGGTGGCAGCAGATTCCATGTGGAACTGCGCGTCCATTCCGGCGCGCGCCGCCAGATCCTTCATCACAAACTCAGCCATTGGGCTGCGGCAGATGTTGCCCAGGCATACAAACAGTATTTTGGTCATCACAATCCTCCTCTTTATTGCAGAGGGGCGCGGCGGATGTCCCGCCGCGCCCCTCCCCGTGTCCCTCAGCCCGGAGGCCAGGTCATATCCCGCCCCGCCAGCACATGGAAATGCAGGTGGGGGACAGTCTGCTGGCCCGCCTCGCCGATGTTGGATACCACCCGGTAACCCGGCCCGGCAAAGCCCAGCTCCTCTGCCAGCTTCGCAATCACGGAGAAGATGTGCCCCACGACAGGGGCGGACTCCTCCGTCACCGCAGAGACAGACTGGATGTGGGCCTTGGGCACCACCAAAAAGTGGGTGGGCGCCTGGGGGTTGATGTCGTAGAAGGCGTAGCACAGCTCGTCCTCATAGACCTTGCTGCTGGGGATCTCCCCAGCAATGATTTTACAGAACAGGCAGTCGCTCATGGGTCCGTTCCTCCCTTTCTTCCGCCATACGGCGTTCACTTTTCTTCACCATACGGCGGTATGCCTGCGAAAGCTGCCATGTCTGGCAAAAAAACGCCTCGCTGCTGGGCATACCGCCGATTATCAAGCAGGCCCTGACCGGCAATTGGCACAGTAACCGTATCAAGTTCTTTTTTGATTCTTTTTTCTTTCAAGAAAAAAGAATGTCTGCCTACTTCGCCTTCTCGTTCACGAAATCATCCAGCGCGGCCAGCGCGTCGTCCAGCTTGAGCAGGTCACTGCCGCCGCCCATGGCGCTGTCCGGCTTGCCGCCGCCCTTGCCGCCGCAGATGGGGGCGATGGCCTTGATGATCTCCCCGGCCTTGACGCCCCGCGCCACCGCCTGCTTGCCGCAGACAGCCTGGAAGGTGATCTTCCCGTCATTCACCCCCGCCAGCAGTGCCACCACGTCAGGGGACTTGTCACGCAGGAAATCGCCCATCCTGCGCATGTCGTCGGCGGTCATGCCGCTGCGGGACATGGAAACCACTTGCAGCCCCTTCACCTGCTTGGCGTTGAGCAGGAACTGGTCCGCCTCGGAGAGGAACTCCTTGGCCTTCAGCTTCTCAATCACCTGGCGCAGCTCCCGGACCTCTGCCGTCATCTGCCCGGCCCGCTCCTTCAGGTCGGCGGGCTTCACCTTCAGCGCGGCGGCAGCCTGGAACAGCATGTCCTGGGCCTTGTTCATCTGCTCCAGGGCCCGCCGGCCGGTGATGGCCTCAATGCGGCGCACGCCGGAGGCCACGGAAAATTCGCTCTCAATGTGGAACTGCCCCGCCTTGGCGCTGTTATCTAAGTGTGTGCCGCCGCAGAACTCCACGGAGTAGCCCTCCCCGATGTTCACCACCCGGACGATATCGCCATACTTCTCACTAAACAGGGCAATCGCCCCGGTTTTCTTGGCCTCCTCAATGGGCATCTCCTGGGCATTCACCTGGTAGCCCTCCAGGATCGCGTCATTGACCACCCGGGAGACCTCGCTCAGCTCCTGGGCTGTCATGGCCGCAAAGTGGGTGAAGTCGAAGCGCAGGTAGTCCTCCTCCACCAGGGAGCCCGCCTGATGGACGTGGTCGCCCAGCACAGTGCGCAGGGCCTTGTCCAGCAGATGGGTGGCGGTGTGGGCCCGCATGACGGCCTTCCGCCGCTCCACGTCGATGGACACCTCCACCGCGTCGCCGGCCTGGATGACGCCGGAGGACACTACGCCGTAGTGGAGATACTTGCCGCCCTTGTTCTTCTGCACATCCCGGACCTGGAACTGCCCCTTTGGCCCTTCCATGCAACCGTGGTCCGCCACCTGGCCGCCCATCTCCGCATACAGCGGCGTCTGGTCCAGTACCAGGATGGCCTCCACACCGGCGGCAATCTCCGTGCGGAACTCATCCTCCGCCACGATGGCGAGCACCTTCCCCTGGCCGCTGGTGCGGTCATAGCCGGTGAACTGGGTAGCGGGCACGTCCTTGCCAAACTCGATGCCGGCCCAGCCCAGGTCGCCCAGGGCCTCCCGGGCCTTGCGGGCACGGCTGCGCTGTTCGTCCATCAGCTGCTGGAAGGCGGCCTGGTCCACGGCCATGCCCGCCTCCTCCACCATCTCCGCCGTCAGGTCGATGGGGAAACCGTAGGTGTCATAGAGCTTGAAGGCGTCCGCGCCGGAGAAGGTCTGCTCCCCCTTCTCCTTGTGGCCGGCAAGCATGTCGTTAAAGATCCGCATCCCGCCGTCGATGGTCTTGGCAAAGCTCTCCTCCTCCATGCGGATAACCCGGGTGATATAGCTCTCCTTCTCCCGCAGGTCGGGGTATGCCGCCTCGTTCTCCCCGATCACCGTGGCGCAGACCTCGTAGAGGAAGGGCTCGTTTACCCCCAGCAGCTTCCCATGGCGGGCGGCGCGGCGCAGCAGGCGGCGCAGGACATAGCCCCGGCCCTCGTTGGAGGGCAGCACGCCGTCGCAGATCATCATGGTGGCGGAGCGGATGTGGTCGGTGATGACCCGCAGGCTCACGTCGGTCTGGTGGCTCTGGCCGTACTTCGCCCCGGTGATGGCGCTGACCTTGTTGGTGATATTCATCACTGTGTCCACATCGAAAAGGGACTCCACATTCTGGCTGACGCAGGCCAGGCGCTCCAGGCCCGCGCCAACATCGATGTTTTTCTGTGCCAGCTCGGTGTAGCAGCCCTGGCCGTCGTTGTCAAACTGGCTGAAGACGTTGTTCCAGATCTCAATATACCGGTCGCAGTCGCAGCCCACCGTGCAGCCGGGCTTGCCGCAGCCATACGCCTCGCCCCGGTCATAATAGATCTCCGAGCAGGGGCCGCAGGGGCCGGAGCCGTGCTCCCAGAAGTTATCCTCCTTGCCGAACTTGAAGATACGCTCAACGGGGATGCCGATGTCCTTGTGCCAGATCTCAAAGGCCTCATCGTCGGCGGGCGTGGTCTCGTTCCCGGCGAAAACAGAGGGGTAGAGGCGGTCGGGCTCCAGGCCCATCCACTCCGGGCTGGTCAGGAACTCCCAGCACCAGGCAATGGCCTCCTTCTTGAAATAGTCGCCAAAGGAGAAGTTGCCCAGCATCTCGAAGTAGGTGCCATGGCGGGCGGTCTTGCCGATGTTCTCAATGTCGCCGGTGCGGATGCACTTCTGGCAGGTACACACCCGCCGGCGGGGGGGCTCCACCTCGCCGGTGAAATAGGGCTTCATGGGGGCCATGCCGCTGTTGATGAGCAGCAGGCTGGCGTCATTCTGGGGGATGAGGGAAAAGCTGGGGAGGCGGAGGTGGTCCTTGCTCTCATAGAATTTCAGGAACATCTCCCGCAGTTCGTTCAGGCCGAATGATTTGTGCATGGGTCTCTCTCCTTTACTATGATATATGATAAATATAGCATCCGTTACTGGAAAGGGCGGCGGGCCTCCAGTCCAATATTATCCAGCGCCGCCTGCCCTGAACCGTCAAATACAAAGGAAACCGCGGTAATGGCCGTGAGGTCAATCCCTTCCCCCTCGGGGGCAAAGCCCTCTGCGGGGATGGAGACCGTGGCAAAGGCCGGTTTGTAGGAACAGGTACCAAACACATAGTCCAGCTTATCTGCCCGCACAGGCAGGATGGGGAACACGGCGGCAAAATCGCTGATCTGCGCCGCAGCGGTCTCCCCCGCCGCGTCCGTCAGGACAACCGTGCCATCCGCCAGCGACAGATCCCCCCGCTCCACGGCGGCGGTGTCCAGGTCGCACAGGTCGAAGGCCAGCGTCTGCCCGGCCAGGTCCATAGCCGGAAGGGACAGCGTATAGGATGCCGTCCCCCGCCATTTCAGGCGGACCGCATAGGTGCCGTCGGCTGTCCCGTTGTCAAAGTCCATCAGTTCCTCCCGCCACAGGTCCATCCCGGCGGCGGAGAGGGTCACACCCTCCATTGAGGCGGTCTCCAGATCCGAGTCCTCCTCGAAATCCGCAATGGGCGTCCAGCCGGAGGTCTCATAGCACTGGACATACACCGTCCCCGGCAGCTGGGCGGCGCAGCTGTCCCAGTCGGTCAGCAGCGTCCGGCAGCTCTCATCCCCCAGCAGCGTCACGTCCAGGAACACCTTGATAAACAGCCGGGCAACCGCCTGCTGGTCCGCCTCGTCCAGCAGGCCCTCCACGTTCAGGAGCGTGGAGAAGGGCCCCGTCTGGTCGTATGCGCCCCACAAGGAGTTGAACTGCCCATGATTGGCCCCGGCTATGTACAACGCGGTTTTGAGGCAGTCCTTTTGGCCGGTAAAGGCGATATTTTCATACTGGGTCATGCCCATGAAGCTGCTCACGTCCCGGTCCGCCGCCCCGTGAAGGAGCAGGTAGTTGACGTCCTCCAGCTCCACGCTGTGGTCTGCGGGCTTGTACTGGTTGACTGTGGGGGCCAGGGCGATGATGGAGCGGATCGTATAGTGGTAGTCAAATCGGATCGCGCCGTTTTCCGGGTAGCGGTCGTAGCCATTGAAAAGGTAGGCTGTGGCCACCATCTCCCCGCCCCGGCTGTGGCCGGCAATGGCGATGTTCCCGCTGTCCAGCCGCCCATAGAGGGGGTTCCCCTTATCCTGGGCGTACCCCAGCAGCAGGCCGATGTGCTCCAGCAGCAGCACGGCCCGGCCGTCGTTCTCCCCAATGAGCATATTGCAGGCGTTCTGGTTCACCGATACCACCACATAGCCGTGGGAGGCCAGGTATTCCCCCAGGTAGGCGTAGCCCAGGTAGGAGTCTGTGGAAATCTCATGGTTGCCGTGGGCGATGAACAGCACCGGGCACGCCTCGCCGTCCGCCGGGTACCAGACCCGCCCCTCCATAGGCACCTGGCTGAGGTCGTAGTCCCAGTACACGTCCACGAAGTTCCCCACCAGGTCGCCGGTGTCCCGGCTCATGTAGGCGCTCAGGTCTACCGTCCCGGCTTCTATCTCCTGCCCCGGTCCGTAGTCCACCACCGCTGTAGGGTGGGGGCCCGGCCCCAGGGAGGGCTCCAACGCCGTCAGGCGGGCGTCCCGGTTCTGGTTCAGGGCCAGATACCGCCGGATGTCCTGATCCGCAAAGCCGCTGGTGAAGAGGAACACCCCCAGCAGGGCCGTCATGCCCGTAGAGAGCAGGGCTGCTGAGACGGTCAAAGGCGTCACCCGCCGGCGCAGGATGCCCCACCAGGACGCCGCCAGCAGCCACAATGCTGCGGCGACCAGGGCAGAAAACAGCCACACCCGGTACGTCCACCCCTCCCCGGCCCCCTGCACCACCGTGTAGGCCGCAGAGCCCCAGAGCATCCCCAGGGACAGGAGCCAGGCCAGATCGTGCCCTAAAAGCCGGCGCAGCAGCTTTCGCGCCAGCCAGAGCCCCAGCTCCAGCGCCGCCAGGACGGCGCAGCAGAGCACCGTGTACCCCACCGGCCTGGGCCAGAAGGTGGCCGCCAGCCAGGAGCCTGCCACCAGGGCGGTTACTGCCGCGCCCATTTGGCACAGGGCGGTCCCCGCACCGTCAAAGTACGATACCATGCGGTGCAGCCAACGCCGCAGCCAGTTCACACGCCCGGTCAAAAGCTGATTCAAATTGACATTCCTCCTGTGGATTGCTTGGTGCCCGCTCCCCCTACTGGCGATTGATTTCCAAACCAATCAGCGTCAGATCCGGGTCAAAGGCCAGGCGGAAGAGCGCCTTGTCCTTGGAGAAGGTGCAGTAGAGCACCGCCACACCGTATTCCTCCCCGTTGGAGGATTGGCCGGTGGCCATACTGCTCTCAATCTGCTTGTATACGCCCGCGCCGTCCAGCTGCCGCAGGGTCAGGCTCTGCAAATCCTCCGCCGTCACGCCCTCTGCCACATCCTCGCGCAGCAGGGCGTGGACCTCGTCGAATGCCCCGCCCACCAGCAGCATCATCACATCGCGCCCTGCCGCCAGCAGGGCGGCCTCCTCCATCCCCGCAGGCAGGGGGTTCCCCCCGCACCCAGCCAGGACCAGCAGCGCCAGCACTGCCCATGCCGCCCGCTTCAGCCGTGCCGCCATCCATCAACACCTCCTTTTCCGGGCAAAAAGAAAAACCTACGCCCACCACATAGGGGCGAAGGTCTCGCGGTACCACCCTAATTTATCCCCTCAGGGGGACCTTACCGGCCCTGTAACGGGGGCCAGGCCGTGCGGCTCCACGCCGCCTGCTCGGAAGTGGCCGCGCCGGATGCTGTGCCGCGGGGCTCGCACCCTCCCCCGCTCGCTTTGGCCGCTGTCCTGCGCTCGTTTCCTCATCGCCTTTGTCAACCGTATTATAGCACACATTTCCCCCTTGTCAACAGGGAGAACTGCGCCAATTTTTTTGCAATATATCCGCTTCCATCCAGGAGGGCAAACAGGCGGGCCCCCGCAGGGGCCCGCCCGCCATCCGCATCAGCTGCGGGACAGATCAATCGTCGTCATCCTCGTCCTCTTCCCCGCCTGCGCCGTCGCCTTCACACGCGCCGCAGCAGCCAGAGCAGCCGCTCATATCCTCCAGGTCGAACTCCAGCTTCTCCCCGCAGTTGGGGCACAGGATGGAGCCGTCGGCCAGGATCGTCTCGTCAAAGAAGATCTCCTCCTCACAGTTGGGGCAGGTGGTCTGATAGACCTCGTCGTCCCCATCCCCATCCTCCTCATCCTGCTCATAGAGGAAGGTCTCCACGTCGCTCAGGTCGTCGCTGACCGCGTCCAGCCCCTCCTCCAGCTCGCCCTGCTCATCGCGGATGTCCTGGAGCTCCAGGGCAACATCGTCCAGAATGTCGATCATCACCTTGAGGAGTTTGCCCTCCTTGGACTTGGTGTCCAGGCCAAGGCCCTCCGCCAAGCCCTTCATATACGCGACCTTTTCCAGAATTTCCATCGTCATTCTCCTTTCAAAAAGTCATGCCGGTTGGTACTCTCCTCCTACAGCGCACGGCCCCAGGCCGGTGGGGACATGAAGAAAGCGGGGGTCAGTTCTTGCAGCGGGACAGGTACTCGCCGGTGCGGGTGTCAATGGTGATCTTGTCGCCCACATCAATAAAAAGGGGCACCTTGATCTCCGCGCCGGTCTCCAGGACAGCGGGCTTGGTCACATTGGTGGCGGTGTTGCCGGCAAAGCCGGGCTCGGTATCTGTCACCTCGAGATCCATGAAGTTGGGGGCCTCCAGGCCGAACACGGTCCCCTTGTAGCTGAGCACCTTGCAGACAGTATTCTCCTTGACGAAGCGGAATGCGTCGCCCAGCAGGTCCTTGTTCAGGGGCACCATATCGTAGGTCTCCTGGTCCATGAAGTAGTACAGGTCGCCGTCGTTGTAGCTGTACTCCATGTCCTTGCGCTCCACAAAGGCCTCCTCGAATTTGGCAGTGGGGTTGAAGCTGGTCTCAGTCACCGCGCCCGTCACCACGTTCTTCATCTTCGTGCGCACAAAGGCTGCACCCTTGCCGGGCTTGACGTGCTGGAACTCGATGACCTGCATCACCTTGCCGTCCATCTCAAAAGTCTTGCCGTTGCGGAATTCGCCGGCGGTAATTGTTGCCATATGGTATATCCTCCTAAATGGAATAAAATTGTCCTTGGGCCATTTTACCGTATTCCCGGCGTAAATGCAAGTATTTTGTAAAGAATTCCCGCCCTTTTTCAGCAGCTTCCCGCCGCACTCCGCTGCAATGGGCCTTCCGGCCTAGTATATGCTGCCCGCCCCTCCGCCATCCGTCCAAATATTGGCGGCAGCCGCTGGCGTGCGCAAAAAAATGGGGGAGCGGCCCATGCCCCTCCCCGCTACCCCAGCTCCTGGCGCAGCTTTTCAATTGCCCGCTTCTCCAGCCGGGATACCTGCACCTGGCTGACGCCCAGGACCCGGGCGCACTGCTGCTGGGTCAGGCCCTTGAAAAAGCGCAGGAGGATGGTTTCCCGCTCCCGCTCCGGCAGCTTGCCGATGGCCGTGCGCAGGGCGATGCGCTCCACCATCCCCTCCTCGGTGGCCGGGCTGGCCAGGGTGGACTCCAGGGTCAGCCCATCGGCATTCTCCTGCTGCAAGCTGTCCGGCGGCGCGGCGGCCAGCTCCGCAGCAGCAATTTCCTCCACAGACAGGCCCGTGGCCTCGCTGAGCTCTGAGAGCACCGGCTCCCGGCCCAGCTGGGTGCGCAGCCTCTCCCGGGCGGCGTAGATGCTCACGCTCTGCTCCTTGAGGGTGCGCCCCACCTTAATCATGCTGTTGTCCCGCAGATACCGCCGGATCTCCCCGGCGATTTTGGGGACCGCATAGGTGGAAAACTGGGTGCCGTAGCCCGCGTCAAACCCCCGCACCGCCTTAAGGAACCCCAGGCATCCCAGCTGGTAGAGGTCGTCGGGCTCTGCGCCCTTGCCGTAATAGCGGCGCACTACCGCCCAGATCAGGCCGCTGTTCTCCTCCAGCACCTGGGCCGTAGCCGCCTCGTCCCCCCGCCTGGCCTGCTCCAGCAGGTCCAGGGCGCTGGCGGTCACTTCGCCGGCCGGCGGGGCTGAATGCGCCGGCGCATGGTGACGCGGGTCCCCTTCCCCTGGGTCGAGCGGACATACAGCTTGTCCATAAAGCTCTCCATGATGGTGAAGCCCATGCCGCTGCGGTCCTCCCCGCCAGTGGTGTACAGGGGCTGGCGGGCCTGCTCCACATCCGCGATGCCTTTGCCCCAGTCCCGCACCGTGATCTCCAGTACGTCCCCCTCCAGCACCTGGGCCCGCACGGCAATGCGGCCCAGGGCATCTGGGTAGGCGTGGACAATGGCGTTGGTCACAGCCTCGCTGACGGCTGTCTTAATATCCCCCAGCTCCTCCAGCGTCGGGTCCAGCTGGGCCGCAAAGCAGGCCACAGCCCCCCGGGCAAAGGCCTCGTTGGCGCTGCGGCTGAGAAATTCAAGGGATATGTAGTTTGTACTCCTGGTCTTCATCCCGCACCTCCTTATATCAGATCTACATAGCGGTTCAGGCCCGCCGTCTCCAGCACCCGTGCCGCCTGGCGCGGGATGTTGACCACCACCAGCGTGCCGGAGAGGGCCTCCATCCTGCGTTTTGCCCGCAGCACTACCGCAATCCCAGAGCTGTCCATAAACGTCAGCCCCCCCAGGTCAAGCAGCGTCTTGACGGGCAGGTTCTGCTCCATGCACCGGTCAATGGACTCCATCAAGTCCTTGGCCGCGTGGTGGTCCAGCTCACCGGTGAGGGTGATGGTGAGCTGCCGGTTCTCCGCCTTGTACTTCATCTCCATAGCTTGTCTCCTTTGTGCGAAAAAATGGCCGCAAGCTCTTTGCTTGCAGCCATTATAAGATGGTCCGGCGGTGGGTTTTTGTCGAAACGGGGCGTGTTGGAAAATATTCCTGCGCCGGAAGGCAGGCGGGCCGCAGCCCGTGGGACCGGGCTGCGGCCCTCGCCTGGAATGGCGGGAATAGCCTGTGTCACTTCCGCAGCTGGAAACGGCTGGTCTGTTCCTCCAACAGCCGCACCTGCTCGAAGAGCTCGGTGCTGACAGCGGCGGCCTCCTCGCTGCTGGCGGAGTTCGTCTGGACGACAGCGGAGATCTGGCCGATCCCCTCCGTCACCTGGCCGATCGCAATGGCCTCCCCCTGGACTACCTGGGCGATGGCGCCGATCTCCTTGTTGGACTGGGTGACGAGCTCCAGGGTCCTGCTCAGGGTCTGGGAGACCTCCCCCACAATGTGGCGGCCCCGCTCCGTTGCCTGGACGGAGTTGTCAATCAGCTCCTTGGTCGCCTTGGCGGCCTGGTCGGACTGGGCCGCCAGGGAGCGGACCTCGTTGGAGACCACAGCAAAGCCCTTGCCCGCTGTGCCGGCCCGGGCCGCCTCCACAGCGGCATTCAGCGCCAGGATGTTGGTCTGGAAGGCAATATCCTCAATGGTCTTGATGATCTTGCTGATCTCCTGGGAAGCGCGGGTGATGTCCTCCATGGCCGAGACCATCTGCTCCATCTGCTTCTCGCTGACGCTGACCTGCTCGCCGGTGAGGCGTGCGTTCTCCTGGGCGCTGTTGGCAGCCTGGACATTCCTGTCCGAATTCTTGCTCAGATCATCCAGCGTAGCATACAGCTCCTCGACTGCGCTGGCCTGCTCCGTGGCCCCCTGGGCCAGGGCCTGGGAGCTGCTGGAGAGCTGCTCCGCCCCCTGGGAGACCCGCCGCTCCGCCTGGTTGATATTGGAAAAGGCGGAGGAGATGGTTGCGGTGAAGCTGTTGATGGATTCCTCAATGGAGCGGAAGTCCCCGATGTAGTCACTGGAGGTGGTTACATCGAAATTCCCCTGGGAAAACTCGCCCATAATGCGGTTGATATCCTCCACATAGCTGTGGATCAGGTGGAGGGATTTCTCCAGGTTCCCCGCCAGATCCCCCAGCTCATTATTGGCATGGTAGTTGAGGTTAAGCTCCAGGCAGCCCTCCTGGATGGGGCTGCTCTTCTCTGTAATCTGTAGGATCGGCCGGACGATTTGGCGCAGCACATACAGCACCAGGCTGATGAGGCTGATGAGGGACATCCCCAAGCCAATAATAGAGGTGATGTGCATGAGCTTGATGGTCGAGGCCATCTCCTGGCTGCTGCTTTCGCTGATCGCCTCCCCGCGCTCCACCACCTGGTCCAGAAGGCCCACCAGGGTAGCCACATTGGGGAGGATAGTTTTCTGGTAATATTGATGCGCAGACTCGCGGCTGCTGCTGGTAATCAGATCCAGCGCATCAGCGGCAGACTCATGGAGCTCCCTGTGCAGAGGCTCCAGCTGGGTGCGCAGGGACTGGATCCCCTCGTCATCCGTGCCCGCATCCCCATAGAGCCACTGGCCCAGGGTACAGGCTGTGGGATCCATGCTCCCGGTAAACTCATCCGTACTGTAGAGGGCGTTGCTCAGATTGGTCGCCCACTTATAGTGGGCCACCTCTGCATTAAACGCCCGGTCCAGCAGTACATCCGCCTGGGCGGCCTCATCCTGGCTACGTTGAATGCGCATGATGTTCCATGTCATCACGAAGCTGAACAGAAGCACAGCTGCCAAGGCTGCCGCCACGCGGATCCCAACCATTTTGTTGATGCCCTTACGCATAGTCTATAACCCTCTCTTTTTTCCATATAATTTGTGAAAACAAATTAGAAAGCGCGTTTAGTATATCATATCTTTTCCGTTGTTTGCAATAGCATTTTTCCATAGTTTCTCACCCTCTTAATTGAAAAGCCATCGTTTATTATATGAAAACCAACCGCGCAACGTCCCTCCAACCGGCCTGCCGGTGCCGGGCAAAACAGATAGACATCGCCAATAGAAACCAGTCCGGCCAGAGCTTTTTCCTATACCCATTGACTTGCCCTGCGGCAGATGGTAAGATGTGGGGCGCGTTTAAGAGCGCACGGAATGGAATTTACAGGAGGAACATATGAAAAGAATATTTGCCCTTTTGCTGTGCCTGATGATGGCATTCAGCACACTCGCCGGCTGTTCCGGCGGGGACAACAGCACCCCGGACACCCCCACTCCCCCCGCTACCACGCCGGACACACCGGATACCGGCACGCAGGAGCCCGCCCCAGAGGCCCCCAGCACCCCTGCGCTGAGCGGCAAGATGAAGGTCGTGGCCACCAGCGAGTCCTATATCGACCTGTTTGACAAGTTCACCGAGGCCACCGGTGTGGAGGTGGAGCTTCTGAGCATGTCCTCCGGCGAGGTCCTCAGCAAGCTGCGGGCCGAGGGCGGCGTCCCCTCTGCGGACCTGTGGTTCGGCGGCGGCATCGACGCATTCATGAGCGCCAAGGACGATGGCCTACTTGAACAGGTGCAGTTTGACGCCATGGGCCAGCTCACCCCCGGCTTCATCGATCCCGATGGCTACTGGTTCTCCAAGGGCATCACCATTGTCGGCTTCTTGGTGAACAACTCCCTGGTCAAGGAGCTGAATCTGGAGGTGCCCCAGAGCTGGTCCGACCTGCTGGACGGGCAGTATGAGGGCGAGATCATCATGTCCAACCCCGCCGTCTCCGGCACCAACTACGCCGTGGTCAACGCCCTGCTCCAGAAGCTGGGCGAGGAGGAGGGCTGGGCCTTCTTTGAAGGCCTGGACAAGAACATCTCCTACTACAGCCGCCGGGGCAGCGACCCGAAGAACAAGGTCACTTCCGACGAATTTGCCGTGGGCATCACCTACCTGGACCGCACCATCGATGCCCTGCTGGCCGACTATGACGTCACCATCGTCTACCCCACCGACGGCATCCCTTGGGTGCCCGAGGGGGTGGCCGTGTTCAAGAACGCTGAGAATGCAGATGCGGCCAAGTACTTCGTGGAGTGGCTGTTCAGCGACGACGGCAACCTGCGCCAGCTGGCCGAGATCGACCAAAAGGACGGCATCAAGATCATCAAGCCCTCCCTGGAGGGTGTGGAGCTTGGCTATGACACCAGCATCCTCATGGACGAGGATCTGTCCCGGTTCGGTGCGGAGCGGGAGGCGGTCCTGGCCCGGTTCGAGGAGCTGATGGGCGACAAGGCCGTTGCCGAGTAATGGAAAGGCTTTCCAACAACTACTGGAAAGGGGCATCGAAGGATGCCCCTTTCCGTTCTGCCGGGCTCCTTGCGGACAAGGCGCTGCTCACTGTCCTGCTGGGCAGCATCTGCGTATTTGTACTGTGGCCCATGGTGTGCATCGCCCTGCGCAGCTTCCGGGACAGCGGCGGCGGCTTCACCCTGGACCAGTACCGCGGGGTCTGGCACACCTACGGCAGGAGCCTGGGCAACAGCCTCTTCGTGGGTGCGCTGACGGCTTTCTTTTGTACACTCCTCTCCGTGGCTGTTGCCCTGGTCCTTACCACCTCCCGTGGCTGGGCCCGGGCGCTGCTCATGGGGGTCCTGCTCATTACCATGGTCTCCCCGCCCTTCGTCTCCTCCCTGGCCTATATCCAGCTCTACGGCCGGCGGGGCTGGATCACCTACCGGCTGCTGGGCCTGCGCTGGTCCCCCTACAACCAGTGGGGCGTCATCTGGATGCAGTCGGTCTCCTTTGTCCCCCTCAACGCCATGTTTTTACAGGGCATCCTCTCCAAGCTGGACACAGGCAGCATCCGGGCCGCCCGGGACCTGGGGGCCTCCCCCGCCTGCATCCTGCGGGATGTGGTGCTGCCCCTGATCCGGCCGGGCATCCTGGTCTCGCTGCTGCTGTCCTTCATCCGCTCCATGGCGGACTTCGGCACCCCCACCATCATCGGCGGACGGTTCAACACCATCGCCTCCGACATCTACCTGAAGCTCATCGGCTACTCCGACCTGGAGATGAGCGCGGCCATGAACATGTTCCTGATGGCCCCCTCCATTGCCGCCTTTTTCCTTTACCGCCGCCTCATGCGCCAGTGCAATGCCATCACCGCCGCCCGCCAGGACCGGCAGGCAGCCCTGGACCTGCCCCTTAGCCGCTGCGGCGGCGTGGGCATCCTGGCCATCCTGGTCAGCGGCCTGTTCTTCCTGATGATGGCGCTGCAATACGCCTGCATCTTCCTCACCGGGTTCCTGAAGGTGTCCCAGGGGGCCTACGCCTTCACCCTCCAGTACTGGGAGCAGCTGATGAAGTACAACCTCACCAGCCTGTGGCGCAGCGTGGGCTATGCCCTGACCGTCTCCCTGGCGGGCACCCTCTTCGCCATGCTGTTCGCCTACTACATGGAGCGGCGGCAGGTGGCGGGCCGCAGCTTCTTCGACTGCCTGGTGACTCTGCCCTATATGCTGCCGGGCACCTGCTTCGGCATCGGCTATATCCTGGCCTTCAATGCCCCGCCTCTGCGCCTGACGGGCACCGCCGTCATCGTCATGGCAAACATGCTCTTCAAGCAGCTGCCCACTGCCACCAAGCTCTGCTCCGCCGCCCTGACCCAGATCCCCGTCTCCCAGGAGCTGGCCGTCCGGGACCTGGGGGGCGGCCACTGGTCCGGCCTGCGGGACGTGATCCTGCCGGGCCTTCGGCCCGCCTTCCTCAGCTGCTTTGTCTACAACTTCTCCAGCAGCATGACCACGGCGGGAGCCGTCATTTTCCTCATCGACCCTGGCCGGCAGCTGGCGGTATTCCGCCTGTTCGACGCGGTATACCAGGGCGAGTACGCCATCGCCTCCCTCATCGCCACCTGTATCATCGCCATTGTCCTGGCAGTGGAGGCGCTGGCCTATCTGATTACCATGAAAGCGGGGTCCCGCCATGTATCTTGAGCTGAAGCATATCCACAAGTCCTTTGGCGGCAGGCCGGTGGTCCAGGACCTGTCCCTGGGCCTGGACCGGGGCGGGCTGCTGTGCATCCTGGGCTCCTCCGGCTGCGGCAAGACCACCACGCTGAATATGATCGGGGGCTTTTTATCCCCCGACGCCGGCCAGATCCTCCTGGACGGGGAGGACATCACCGCCTCACCCCCCGAGGGGCGGCCGGTGTCCACGGTGTTCCAGTCCTACAGCCTCTTCCCCCATATGACCGTGCTGGAGAATGTGATCTACGGGCTGAAATTCCGGGGCGTAAAGCGGGGGCCGGCCCGGGAGAAGGGGCGGCGGTATCTGGAGATGGTGGGCCTGGCGGAGTACGCCAACGCCCGGGTCTACGAGATCAGCGGCGGCCAGCAGCAGCGGGTGGCCCTGGCCAGGGCGCTGATTGTGGAGCCCAAGCTGTGCCTGCTGGACGAGCCCTTCTCCAACCTGGACGCCGCGCTGCGTTTCCGGATGCGGGAGGAGCTGAAGGGGCTCCAGCGGGAGCTGGGCATGACCATGGTGTTCGTCACCCACGACCAGGAGGAGGCCCTCCATCTGGCAGACCGGGTCGCTATTATGGACCAGGGCTTTTTGGTCCAGGAGGGCAGCCCCCTGGAGCTGTACCGCTGCCCTGCCAGCAGCTTTGTGGCGGATTTTCTCAACCTGGACCAGCTGGTCTGGGGGGAGGACGGCACGCTGATGAAAATTATCAAAAAAGGAGAGGATTTCTGATGCTGGTAGATATGCACCTGCACGCCCTGCCCCACTCGACAGACAGTTTTATCACCCTGGCGCAGATCGTGGCCCAGGCCAGATCCCGCGGGCTGGATGCCGTGTGCCTGACAGACCACGACAGCATAGGCGGCTGGGAGGCCGCAGCGGCCTACAGCCGGGAGGTTGGATTCCCCATTTTCCTGGGTGTGGAGTACTTCTCTCTCCAGGGGGATATCACCGCCTGGGGGATCGGCTCCATCCCGGACGGGCGGGTGGAGGCCCAGGCCTTCATCGACCAGGTCAACGCCGCCGGGGGCTTCTGCTGCGCCTGCCACCCCTTCCGGAACAACAACCGGGGGCTGGCGGCACATCTGGGCCAGGTAACGGGGCTCCACGGTGTGGAGGTTTTCAACGGCAGTACCAGCCCGGAGGCCAACCAGACCGCCCTGGACTGGTGCCGGGAGCTGGGATTACAGCCCATCGGGGCCAGCGACGCCCACGTCCCAGAGCAGGTGGGGAAATATGCCACCTGGCTGCCGGAGTGGGTGGATACCACAGCGGACTTTGTCTCCCTGCTGCGCACGCGCCCGGTCCGGCCCGCCGTCTGGAACGGCAGCGGCTACGAGGTGGCGGATCCCTGCGGCCGGGCCCTGGCGGCCTTTCCATCATAGCCCGGCAATTGGGCGGCGCGGCAACCCAGCCGCGCCGTTTTTTTTGCACGCAGCGGTGGCATGGAGGATGGACAAAGCTGCCATTCTGTGGTAGAATCAGCCATAGAATCCCACCCCTCTTTTTGCGGTGGGAGCGCGAGGAGGAACCCGGTTGTGAAGGAGAAAAAAGGATTTTATTTGCGCTGGCCGTGGAATGTGGTGGTCTATGTACTGCTGTTCGTGGTTTTGCGCATTTTTGCTATCCCGGTCGTGCTGCTTTTGATGTCCGCCCAGCGCAGGAACAACCCCAACGGCGCAGCAGAGGGCTACTGCCTCAGCCGGACCAGGAAGCGCCTGACCTGGCTGTTCCTGGCGCTGCTTGCATGGCTGCTGGCTATCTCCCTGGGGGCGGTCTTTTACATGGGGATGGAGCAGGACCGTGCCTACTGGGAAGCTGCGGACTATGCGACGCTGGCGGTCTCCGGCGGCGGGGCGGTGCTGTTCCTCCTCCTGGGGATCTGGCTGTGCTATACCGCCCTGCGGGATACCTTTTTCCCCGCCAAAAGCGCCCTGGCCCAATCCATCCGCAACCAGCTGCCCTATCCGGATGAGGCCCCGCCTGTGGAGGAGCTCTTTGCCATGGTGGACAACGACCTGAAGGAGGACGCCATGTGGTTCGGCCCGGTGGGCATCGGCCGGGAGTGGGTCCTGGGGGACGGGGCAAACCGGATTGACCGTATCCGGGGCATCTTCCTCATCAATGAGATCCACCAGCACCAGACCAAAACCGGTGTACGCACCAGCCGGGAGATGGAGCTGGTCCTGATCGACAACCGCTGGCAGCGGACCGGCACCAGCTTCAACAGCCTGAGCGACCTCCAGGCGGCGGTAGACTGCCTGGCCCTCCGGGTGCCGGACGCCGCCCGGGGCGGGAGCAGCCAATGTACCAGCTTTTGGACCATGGACGAGAGTGCGCAGGAGGAGTTTGAGCGGGATTTCCGCCAGAAGCAGGGCCGCCGCGCCTCCTCCCAGCTCCAGCAAGAGGCCGGCGGGACACAGGATATGATCCTGGCCTGCGGCGGCGAGGTGACAAGCCGGGTGACACTGCCTCTGGCGGAGGCGTATTTGCGGCGCTGCCTCGCTGGGGAGGCGGGGAGCTTTACCTTGACGCCCACCCGCCCCATCGAGGGCGCAGGCAACTCCTTCCGTGCCCTGCGGGTGGCGGCGGCGGGCGGCCAGGCGCAGCTGGTATTGGAGCTGGCCGGCGGCCAGGAGGGCCTTGCCAAGGTGATGGCCCCACCGGCGGCCCAGGGCGTCCTGGCAGGCTGGCTCCGGCGGGCAGCCCCGGGCCTGGAGGGCTGGGAGCCCTTACATATCCGCAGCCACGGCCCCCAGCGGGCGCCGGCCGGCCAGCAGCGGCCCTCCCAGGCCCGGCTGTCCCTGGTCTATGTCAGCGGTGCGGCAGAAAACCATTCCACTTTCACCAAGGAGGACATCCAGGTGGCTGCGGAGGGGATTGTCAGCGGTGAGTACCAGCTGGTGGACCTGACCCACGAGGAGGGCTACCTGTGGATCCGCGTCACGGCGGGCGATCAGCGGGATGGACGCTGTACTGTGGAGGCCACCCGGCCAGAGGGTGGGCAGCTGCAATTTTACACAGCAAAAATGCCGCCGCGGGCGGCGGCGGCGTGGCTGACAGGCTATCCCCACGGACAGTTCCTGCCGGGCGGCAAGGACTGGAAGCGGGTAAAGAAGTAAATAAAAAGGAGAACAAAGGTCATGGCAGCAGTTTTGAGCAATGAGGTCAAGCAGGCGTTAGAGGACATCTACTACCATGTGCGTACGGGCCGGGGCAAGGAGGCATTCGCCCTGCTGGAGCGGGCCTCCGAGGCCGGCGACGGGGACGCCAGCTGTGTGCTGGCCCGGTGCCTGTGCGGCTATCAATACGTCTGGAGCGGCCACGGCTTCCCGGAGGACGACCAGCGGGCAGTCAAGCTCCTGCACAAATCCGTGGAACAGGGCAGCGCCCTGGGGGTGCTGGTAGCCCTGCGCAGCGGGGAGCTGACGCCCTCAGTGCAGAAGAAAATGCCCTTCGCCAGCCTCCAGGAGGCATTTGACCAGGTGGAGGCCATGGCAGAGGCTGGGGATGCCTTCTGCCAGTATATTGTGGGCAACAGCTATTTCTGGTGGGATTTCCTCCGCATCCAGAACAAGGGGAAGGATTCCTTCCCCAGCCAGGCGGCCTTTAAAGCGTACCTGAAGGAAAATATTTCCAAATGCGAGGGGTGGTTCCAGAAGGCCCTCCAAGGCGGCATCCATTTTGCGGCCAACAACCTCAACCGCTATTACTCCCAGGGCGACGAAGACATCATCGCCCCCCAGCCGGAAAAGGCGAAGGATTTGTGGAAGACCGGCGCAGAGCTGGGCTATCCTGTCCACCAGTCCATCTACGCCAAGAACCTGGAGAAGGCCGGGCGGAAGGAGGAGGCCCTCCACTGGTACAGGGAGGCCGCCGAGGGCGGTGAGCCGGGGGGATGGTGCGATGTGGGCCGCTGCTACTTCAACGGGATCGGTACAGAGCAGGATGAGGCCTATGCTGTCCAGTGCTTTGAGAAGGGCGTCTCCAAGGGGGAGACCGGCTCCTGCTGCCTGCTGGGCAAGGCTTATTACTATGGCCGCGGCGTCCAGCAGGACTACGCCAAGGCATTCCAGCTGCTCTCCAGCGCCTATGACCGGGGCAACGCATGGGGCGTGTATTACCTGGGCGAGTGCTGCTTCAACGGCTGGGGCACCCCCCAGGACTATGCGGCGGCCAGGATGTACCTGGAGCAGGTGGATTGGGACAACAGCGATGTCTACTATATGCTGGGCTTTATCCACGGGCGGGGCCTGGGGGTTGCGGCGGACATCCCCAAGGGGGTTGCCTACCTCCAAAAGGCCGGGAACCACGCGAAGGCCAAGGAGGAGCTGCTGCACTACAAGAAGACACTCTTTGGCAAGTGGGTCCGCCGGTAAGAGCCTGTTTAATATCTCAACGTGTGCGGATTGGTGAGATGTTAAACAAGCTCTAAGGGGCGGCACTCCTTTGCCATGGGCTGATAACAGACAGCGGGGCCTCTGCCCCGCTGTCTTAGCGTATCAAAAAAGGTGCTTTGCACCTTTTTTGAAGGGGAAGGATCGGGCCGGGTGCGGCCCGCAAAGTACTTTTTCGACGTACACGCCGCCGAAAAAGTGATTGAAATTGATTCGCGTCTGCGGACGCGAACTCCTGCGGAGGGCTTTTTTGACAGTCTGAGACAACGGGGCCTCTGCCCCGCTGTCTGCTCTTTTTCTGGCCTGCTTGCTGACAGCAGGAATTCTGTGTGGTCAATCCCTGCCCTCCATAACCCGCATTTTTTAACGGTTTGCCCCCTTCGGTGGGGTCGGATTATTGGTCAATCCCGCAATATAGTCGATCGATACATTATACATCACTGCAAGACGGATTATCAGGGAGAACGGTGGTTCCCGCTTCCCCTGCTCATAATTTGTGTATGTTGTCTTTGGCATCTCCAGAAGCCTTACCAGCGCATCCTGTGTTAAATCGGCATCCTCCCGTAAATCCCGGAGCCGGGGATAATACGCCATAGAGCACCTCCTATCATCAGATACTTTAAGAATGCCACAATACAACAAATGTAGTTGACAAAATACAATCCATGTTATACAATATATGTATTATATTTTGTTGAGGATACATATGAACCACATTAATTCAAATTTATCAGGCATTTACGCCACCTTGGTTGGCCGGGTTGACGAGGCGATCACCCTCCTGGAGCAGATGGCGGAGGAGCAGACTTTCGATTGGTTCCACCTTATACAGGTCACGGAGTTACTGAAAAACGCGCTCCTGGAGGCAGAGGAAGGGTACATCGAGCTGGCCGTTGAGGAGCCAGATAGCAGTCTGACCGACCTCCCACCACACTAACCCCCGTCAAAGCGCACAAAACGGCGGCCGCTTTTTTGGCGGGCCGCCGTGTCTGTCCTGTAGATCTTCCCATTGCAATATGCCTGGAAATCCTGTATAATATAGTATCTTTAAATTGTGGTAGCTGTAACGAAGTGCCGTGCGCACGGGCTGCAACTATCACTCAGCCTGTGCTTGAGTGTTTCAAACCGACCGGTTTGGAACACTTTTTCTTGAATACATCCAGTGGATATTAAGGAGGAGGAATACCGCATGTACTTACTGGCAAACGGAAGACTCATCACCCGTGACAGCGCCCTGCCCTATCTGCCCGACGGCGGCGTCGCCATCGACGGCAGCAAAATCGCCGCCGTCGGTACCACCGCCCAGCTGAAAGCGGCCTATCCCCAGGCCGAGTGGATTGATGCCAAGGGCGGCGTCATCATGCCCGGCCTCATCAACGCCCATACCCATATCTATTCCGCCCTGGCCAGGGGCCTGAGCATCAACGGCTTCAACCCCACCAACTTCTATGAAGTCCTGGACGGCCAGTGGTGGTACATCGACCGCCATCTGACTCTGGCGGGCACCCGGGCCAGCGCCGACGCACTGTACATGGACTGTATCAGGCAGGGCGTCACCACCATCTTTGACCACCACGCCTCCTTTGCGGAGATCCCGGGCTCCCTGTTCCAGATTGCCGAAAGCGCCAAGCGCTTCGGCATCCGCTCCTGCCTGTGCTACGAGGTCAGTGACCGGGACGGCCAGGAGAAATGCGGACAGGCCATCCAGGAAAATGCGGACTTCATCACCTACTGCGGGGAGAACCCCAGCGGGATGCTGGCGGCCATGTTCGGCGGCCACGCCCTCTTTACCATCAGCGACAAGACCTTTGAGCAGATGGCCGCCGCCAACAACGGCCGCACCGGGTTCCACATCCACGTCTCCGAGGGCATGAACGATGTCTACGACAGCCTGCAAAGCTATGGCCGCCGCCCGGTCCAGCGGCTTCAGGACCATGGTATCCTGGGGCCCCAGACTATCCTGGGCCACTGCATCCACGTGAACACCGCCGAGATGGAGATCATCCGGGAGACGGGGACCATGTGCGTGAACAACCCGGAGAGCAACATGGGCAACGCCGTGGGCTGTTCCCCGGTGCTCCAGCTGTGCCGGCAGGGGATCACTGTGGGCCTGGGCACAGACGCCTACACCAACGACATGCTGGAGAGCGTAAAGGCCGCCCTGGCCATCCAGCGCCACAACGCCTGCCTGCCCAACGTGGGCTGGTGCGAAGTGACGGACATGCTCTTTAAGAACAACCCCGCTATTGCGGAAAAATATTTCGGTGTCCCCCTGGGCCGCCTGGCCCCCGGCGCGGCGGCAGATGTGATTGTCATGGACTACAAGCCTTTTACCCCCTTCTCCGATGCCAATATTGACGGCCATATGCTCTTTGGGATGGCCGGGCGGCAGTGCCAGACCACCATCTGCAATGGCCGGGTCCTCATGAAGGACCGGGAGCTGGTGGGCGTGGACGAGGAGGCCCTCAACGCGGGGATTTTGGAGGTATCCAAAAAACTGTGGGGGGATTTGAACCACTGCACGTATTAATCCAGGAGAAGAATACGGACTGAAATCAACTATGAAGGAGAAGCAGCCATGCCTGAATTGATGATCCCCATCCCCTTCCGGGATATGATGAACTGGATGACCACTGAGTACGACCGGGAGGGGTCGGTATTCGGTGTCCACCGCCCCTACACCGGCGGGGAAAAGAGCCTGCCCATCTTTGGAAACGAACGGATCGAGACCCCCTTCGGCCCGGCAGCGGGCCCTAACACCCAGCTGGCCCAGAACATCATCGCCGGCTACTTTGCAGGCGCCCGGTTCTTTGAGCTGAAAACTGTCCAGAAGCTGGACGGCACCGAGCTGGCCGCCTGTATCAGCCGCCCCTGCATCACGGCCGGGGATGAGTGCTACAACTGCGAGTGGTCCACAGAGCTGTACGTCCACCAGGCCTTTGAGGAGTACGTCAAGGCGTGGTTCGCCTGCAAGGTCCTGGCCAAGATCTACGGCCTGGGCGACCCGGACGGCTTCGTCTTCAACATGTCTGTGGGCTACGACCTGGAGGGCATCCAGGGGCCCAAGATCGACAAATATCTCGACGAGATGCTGGATGCCTCTGAGACCCCTATTTTCCAGCGCTGCGTGCGGGTGCTCAAGGAGATGTTCCCCGGTGAGGCGGCATTCATTGACAGCATCCCGGGCCGCATCTCCGACAGTGTCACGGTCTCCACCCTTCACGGCTGCCCGCCGGAGGAGATCGAGCGCATCGCCTCCTATCTCCTCACGGAAAAGCACCTGCACACCTTTGTCAAGTGCAACCCCACCCTCCTGGGCTATGAGGACGCCCGCTCCATCCTGGACAGCATGGGCTACGGCTATGTCGCTTTTGGCCGCCGCCACTTCGACGAGGATTTGCAGTACGCCGACGCCATCCCCATGTTCCGCCGCCTCCAGTCCCTGGCGGCAGCGCAGGGCCTGGAGTTCGGCCTGAAGCTCTCCAACACCTTCCCGGTGGATGTGACGCAGGGCGAGCTGCCCAGCGAGGAGATGTACATGGCCGGCAAGAGCCTCTTCCCCCTCACTATCGAGATGGCCCGCCGCATCAGCCGGGAATTTGGCGGCAGGCTGCGCCTGAGCTACTCCGGCGGCGCGGACTTCTTCAACATCGACAAGCTCTTCTGCTGCGGCATCTGGCCCATCACCATGGCCACTACCGCGCTCAAGCCCGGCGGCTACCAGCGGTTCCTCCAGATTGCGGAGAAGCTGGAGCGGTTCCAGTTTAAGCCCTTTACTGTCATTGACACATCCAAGGTGGAGGCCCTCTCCCTGTCGGCCCGTACAGACCCCCATCACGTCAAGGCCGCCAAGCCCCTGCCCAAGCGGAAGCTGGAGGCCAAGGTCCCCCTTATCGACTGCTTCACCGCCCCCTGCAAGGGCGGCTGCCCCATTGGGCAGGACATCCCGGAGTATATCGAGCTGTGCCGCCTGGGGCGGTACGGCAGGGCGCTGGAGCTCATTTTGGAGAAGAACCCCCTGCCCTTCATCACCGGCACCATCTGTGCCCACCACTGTATGGACAAGTGTACCCGTAATTTCTATGACCAGTCCGTACAGATCCGTGCTGCCAAGCTGCGGGCAGCAGAGCGGGGCTATGGGCAGGTGATGGCGAAGCTCCGGCCCGCTGCGCCTGTGGCGGATGGGCGGAAAGTGGCCATCATCGGCGGCGGCCCTACCGGCATGGCGGCGGCATACTTCTGTGCCCGTGGGGGCATCCCCACCACCTTGTTTGAGAAGGAGGCGTCCCTGGGCGGCATTGTCCGGCAGGTAATCCCCAGCTTCCGCATCAGTGACGAGGACATTGAGAAGGACATCTCCCTGATGGAGAAGATGGGGGTGGAGGTGCGGCTGAATACCCCCGCACCTGCGGTAGAGGCACTGCGGGCGCAGGGCTATACCCACATCCTGTTCGCCGTAGGCGCCTGGAAGGCGGGGGAGCTGGGCATCCCCGGCAACGTCAAGCCTGTCATCGCCTGGATGCGGGATTGGAAGGCCGGCACGCGGGAGCCGCTGGGCCGCGTGGCGGTCATCGGCGGCGGCAACACCGCTATGGACGCCGCCCGCCTGGCCCTGCGGGCCGGGGCGGAGAGCAGCACGCTGGTTTACCGCCGCACCAAGCAGTACATGCCCGCCGACCTGGAGGAGCTGGAGCTGGCAATCGCCGATGGGGTGCAGTTTTTGGAGCTGGCTGCCCCGGTGGAGCAGCGCGACGGCAAGCTGCTCTGCAAAAAAATGGCCTTGGGAGAGCCCGATGCCTCCGGCCGCCGTGCCCCGGTGGAAACGGGTGAGATTGTGGAGATCCCCTGCGACACGGTGATCTCCGCCGTCGGGGAGACGGTGGATGCGGAGGCCCTGTCCGCCTACGGCGTCCAGGCCGAGGGGTCTGGCCGCCCCGGCTTCCAGACCAACCTGCCCGGCGTCTACGCCGCAGGCGATGTCCTCCGCGGGCCCGCCACAGTGGTGGAGGGCATCGCGGATGCGGCCGCCTTTGCCCAGGAGGTCCTGGGCAGCACCCACACCTACGGCATCCCCCACCACGCCCATGCCAGGCGGGAGGATGCGCTTGCCCGGAAGGGGATCCTTTGCGAGTCCGCCAAGCGGGAGGGCGACCGCTGCCTGAGCTGCAATGTGGTCTGCCAGGTCTGCGCCGACGTGTGCCCCAACCGGGCCAATGTGGTCATCAAGCTGCCGGACGGCCGCCGCCAGATCCTCCACGTGGACCGGATGTGCAACGAGTGCGGCAACTGCCAGGTGTTCTGCCCCTATGACAGTGCGCCTTACAAGGATAAATTTACCCTCTTCCTCGACCGTGCCGGCTTTGACGCCAGCACGCAAAACCAGGGCTTCCTGCCCCTGGGGGGCACTTGGGTGCTGGTCCGCCTGGATGGGAAGGAGGAGGAGGTTGATCTCCAGCAGAGCAACAGCCTGCCTGCGGATCTTGCAATGCTGATCTACACTGTCCTGCGCCAGTACCGCTATCTGTTGGGATAACAGCGGCGGCTGCGCCGGTGGGACGCTTTATGACGGAAGCCTGCGCAGTTTTGTGCTGCGCAGGCTTCTGCCCTTATTTCGTGCCGGTTCGGGTGGGGCCTCTTACCGGATCTCCAGCCGCCTGGCGGCAGGGGCCGTCTGGATCCGCTTGGGCATGGTCAGCGTCAGCACGCCGTTCTCATAGGCGGCGGAGATGTCCTCCGAGCGGATGCCGGAGATGTCAAAGCTGCGGGAGAAGGAACCGTAGGACCGCTCACAGCGGATATAGTTCCCGTCGCTGTCCTTCTCCTCGTTGGTGGAGCTGCGCTGGGCGCTGATGGAGAGGCGGTCCCCATCGATGTCGATGTGGATGTCCTCCTTCTTCACCCCCGGCAGGTCGGCCTCCAGCACATAGGCGCCGCCATTGTCCCGGATATCTGTCTGGAAGCCGCCCATGCCACCGGAAAACAGGCTGCGCTCCAGGTTCTCCAGGTCCCGGAAGGGACGGTACAGGTCCATACCATGGCTGTGGGTAAAGGGGATCAGTTCAAACATCATCAAAACCTCCTGTGTTTTTTTCTGCATCCTATCATGCATGAAAAGTATGAACAAATATACCGGATGATATGTCTGGTCCGTGAATTTTAGCACTTGTTGCATGAGAGTGCTAAAATTCGCCGCTGCGGTTGTATTTTCCAGCCTCTCATGCTATACTATATTCTGTATCAGTATATAAAGAGACAAGAAGTGAGGAGCGTTGCCAGTTTGAAGATTGTGGTTTTGGCCGGGGGCCTGTCCCCGGAACGCCAGGTATCCCTGGTGAGCGGCGAGAGCATCTGCCGGGCGCTGCGGGGGCTGGGCCATCAGGCCGTACTGGTGGATATGTTTCTGGGCCTGGAGGCCTATAGCGGGCCCTTGGAGGACATTTTCAGCGTCCCGGACGGCCTGTGCGGCCAGGCGGAGATCCGCGCCCAGGCCCCGGATCTGGAGGCGGTGCGCGCCTCCCGGCAGGACCAGTCCCCCAGCCTCTTCGGCCCAGGGGTGCTGGCGGTGTGCGCCATGGCGGAGATGGTCTTTTTGGGCCTCCACGGCGAGTGCGGTGAGGACGGGCGGGTCCAGGCGGCCTTTGACCTGCTGGGCATCCCCTATACCGGCTCGGGCCATCTGGCCTCTGGCATGGCGATGAACAAGGCCGTGGCCAAGCAGGCCATGGAGCACGCCGGCATCCTGACAGCCCCCTGGCGGGAGCTGCTGTACACCCGGGAGGACATCCCCCGCCTGGTGGAGGAGCTGCCGGTCCCCTGCGCGGTGAAGACCATCAACGGCGGCTCGTCCCTGGGCATGGCCCTGCCGGACTCGCGGGAGGCGCTGGCTGCGGCGCTGGAGGAGATGTTGGGCTACGGCGGCCATGTGATTGTGGAGCAGAAGCTCACCGGCCGGGATCTCACTGTGGGGGTGCTGGGGGACGAGTACCTGCCGGCGGTGGAGATGATCCCCCGGGAAGGGGCCTACTTTGACTATGAAGCCAAGTACCAGTCCGGCCGCAGCCTGGAGGTCTGCCCCGCCCCCATTACGGAGGAGCAGTGGCGGGCCATGGGCGAGGCGACGCTGCGCCTCCACCGGGCCTTGGGCCTGCGGGCCTACTCCCGGGCGGATTTCATCCTGGACGATGAGGGCCGCGCCTGGTGCCTGGAGATCAACACCCTGCCGGGCATGACCCCCGCCAGCCTCCTGCCCAAGGAGGCCGCCGCCGCAGGGCTTACATACCCGGCGCTGTGCCAGAGGATACTGGAGCTCTCTTTGTAGGCAGCTTGGAAACGAAACATCCTTTTTCTTGGAAAAAAAGATCAAACCAACGCTGCACTGTGTTTTGATAGACAGGAGGACCCCCCTATGATTCCTATGACGACTGCCCAAATGCGCGACGCCGTACACGGGACGCTATGCGGCCCGGCGGATGTGGCCATATCGGAGCTCTCCACCGACAGCCGGAGCATCACCCCCGGCGCGTGGTTCGTCCCCGTAGCCGGCGAACGCTTCGACGGCCACGACTATATCGGCATGGCCCTGGACAAGGGCGCGGCGGGGTGCTTCTGCGCCCGCCTGCCGGAACAGCTGCGGCCGGATAAGGCGTATATCCTGGTGGAGGACACCCGCCGTGCCCTGCGGGATCTGGCCGGGTGGTACCGGGGGCAGTATACCCTGCCCATTGTCCAGATCACCGGCAGCATGGGCAAGACCACCTTTAAAGAGCTGCTGGCCGGGGTGCTGGGCCAGCGGTACAATACCCTCAAGACCCCGGGCAACCTCAACGGGGACATCGGCGCGCCGCTGACCCTCCTGTCCCTGCTGCCGGAGCACCAGGCGGCGGTTGTTGAGACCGGTATGGACAGCGCCGGGCAGATCCGCTGGCTGGGGGAGGCTGTGCGCCCGGACATCGCCGTCATCACCAATGTGGACGACGTCCACCTGGCTTACTTCGAGAGCCGGGAGGCCATCTGCCGGGCCAAGGCGGAGATCTTCGAGAATCTCCGTCCCGGCGGTTTGGCCGTCATCAATGGGGACGATGAACTGCTCACCGCCCTGGAGCTGGGCTGTGAGAAGGTTTTGTGCGGTCTCTCGGCGGGCTGCGGCGTCCGGGTGGAGTCCTTGGAGGATCTTGGCCTGGAGGGGGTGCGCTGCACCATTGTGACGGCAAAGGACCGCTACGCGCTGGAGATCCCCTCCCCTGGCGTACACATGGCCTCCCTGGCGGCCCTGGCGGTGGCGGTGGCGGAGCGGCTGGGTCTGACGAAGGATGAGATTACCCGGGGCGTAGCCGCCTACCGCCCGGCGGACAACCGTCTGCGGGTGGAACGCCTGCCCGGCGGGCGGCTGATGATCAACGATAGCTACAATGCCAACCCCCGGTCTGTCCGGGCTGACGTGGCGATCCTCGCCCAGCACAGGGGCGG
Organism: uncultured Oscillospiraceae bacterium; assembly: GCA_910583885.1. Classification (GTDB taxonomy): domain Bacteria; phylum Bacillota; class Clostridia; order Oscillospirales; family Oscillospiraceae; genus Pelethomonas. The sequence continues at coordinate 52,004 of CAJUAC010000010.1, forward strand.
CAAGCGCATCGCCCTGCTGGGGGATATGACGGAGCTGGGCGCGGCGGAGGAGCCGGGCCACCGCTCTGTGGGCCGGCTGGTGGGCGAGCTGGGGATTGACATCCTGCTGGCCGTGGGCCCCCGCAGCAAAGCGTGGATGGTGCCGGAGGCCCAGGCGGCAGGCTGCCCCGACGTGCGCTGGTTTGAACACCGGGACGCCGCCCGGGAGGATGTGCTCTCCGCCTTCGGGCCTGGGGATGCGCTGCTGCTGAAGGCCTCCCACTTCCTCAACCGCTTCGACCTCATGGCGGACTATCTGCGGGAGTACCCCTTTGCGGAGGGATAGGCCGTGGAATTGGCGGTTGATTTTGGAAACCCAATTTTTGATGAGCAGGCCGCGTGGGCGATTACCCTGGAAGATTTAAACAATTTTTACCGCTCCGCAGGCGAGGTGGACCAGCTGAACCTCTTTTTCCAGCTGGAAGCGTCCTTCCGCCGCCACCTGGAGGCGGGGAGGGCGGAGCTGGCGGCACATCTGGCGTTCCTGACGGCGTACTACCTGTTCACACCCCTGACCCCGCCTGCCTCCTGGGAGCTGGCAACGTACTATATCCGGGAGGCGCTGCGGCTGCACCCGGCCCAGGAGTACCGGGAGTGGTGCGCCCTCATCGAAAAAGGGAATTAGAACCTGCAAATACAGGCTCTTAGTGAAACATCGGATAAGGACATGGAAAGACAACCATCATGATTGAAATCAGCGTCAGCGGACTGAAGAAGTCCTTTGAAATCGGAAATAATATATTAGACGGCATCACCTTCCAGGTGGAGACCGGGGAGCGGGTGGGCCTGCTGGGCCGCAACGGCGCGGGTAAGTCCACCCTCTTCCGTATCCTCACCGGGGAGCTGGAGCCCGACGAGGGGGAAGTGGTGGTGGCCAAAAACAGCCGCCTGGGCCTGATCTCCCAGATCCCCGTCTACCCCGCCGGATACACGGTGGAGGACGTACTGCACACCGCCTTCTCCCGCCACCAGGCCCTGGCAGAGGAGATGGAGCGGCTGGCCGCCGCCATGGCGGACGGCGACAGCAGCGAGGCCACCCTGCGCCGCTATGGGGAGCTGGCGGCAAAATTCGAGGGCATCGGCGGCTACGACATGGACACCGCTGTCAGCAAGGTGGCGGGCGGCCTGTCCATCCCGCCGGAGATGCGTGCCCAACTCTTTGAGAGCCTGTCCGGCGGGGAAAAGACCCGAGTGAACCTGGGTCGGCTGATCCTGGAGGACACGGATGTGCTGCTGCTGGACGAGCCCACCAACCACCTGGATCTCCACGCAGTGGAGTGGCTGGAGGGATACGTGCGCCGGTTCCGGGGCACCGTGGTGGCCATCAGCCACGACCGGTACTTCTTGGACCGCACCATCAACCGGGTGATCGAAGTCCTGGACGGCAAGGCGGAGTTCTACTCCGGCAACTACACCTTTTACGCCATTGAGAAGGAGCGGCGCTATCAAGAGAAGCTCAAGCAGTACGAGAAGGAGCAGGCCAAGATCAAGCAGCTCCAGGAGGCGGCGGATAAGCTCCATCTGTGGGCCTTCATGGGCAATGACAAGCTCCACAAGCGGGCCTTCTCCATGGAGCGGCGCATTGAGCGCATCCGCCAGACGGAGAAGCCCACCAAGGCCAAGGCCCTGACCAACCGGTTTGGGGAGAAGGAGTTCCAGGGCGACGAGGTACTGCACGTCAAGGACGTGGAGAAGTCCTTCGGCGGCCGCCGGCTCTTTCACGGCCTGGACCTGCGGGTGGAGGGCGGCGAACGCATCGCCCTCATTGGCGACAATGGCACCGGTAAATCCACCCTGCTGAAAATCCTCATGGGGGAGGAGGAACCGGACGGGGGCCGGGTAAAGTTCGGCCCCACCGTCCGCATCGCCTACCTGCCCCAGATCATCCACTTTGACAACCCCCAGCGCAGCCTGGTGGACACCATGCTCTTCTCCAAGCACGGCATCACCACCCAGGCCGCCCGGGACCGGCTGGGCGCGTTCAACTTCCGGGGGGAGGACGTGTTCAAGAGCGTGTCCGTCCTCTCCGGCGGCGAGCAGAGCCGCCTGCGGCTTTGTATGCTCATGGACGAGGAGATCAACCTCCTGGTTTTGGACGAGCCCACCAACCATCTGGACATCGCCAGCCGGGAGTGGATCGAGGAGGCGGTGGAGGCCTACGAGGGGACGCTGCTCTTCGTCAGCCATGACCGCTACTTCATCAACCGCTTTGCCACCCGGGTCTGGGAGCTGGAGAACGGGACCATCACAGATTACCCCGTCCCCTTCGCCCGCTACCGGGAGATCAAGGAGCGGGAGCGGACGCTCCCCCCGCAGCAGAAGGCGGGGAAAAAGGATGAGAAGCCCAAGGGGACACCCAAGGGCGGCAGGGCCCAGCAGAACGCCCGCCGCCAGCTGACCATCTGCGAGCGGGATATGGAGAAGCTGGAGGCGGAGATCAAGGGGGTGGAGGCCAGCATGGAGGCCAACGCCTGCGACTATGAGAAGTATAGCGCCCTATACGCCCAGAAGGAGGCGCTGGACGCCCAGCTGATGGAGCTGATGGAACGCTGGGAGGTTCTGGCCGGGGAGGCGGAGGCGTGAGACGGGCCGAGGCAGCCTGGTACAGCCTTGCCGCCCTGTGCCTGCTGCTGGGTGGGCTGATGCGCTTTGTCTTCACCGCCGTGCGCTTTACAGGGCTCCTGTTCTGGTGCGCTGCCGGGGTCCTGGTGGTGTTCGCGCTGCTGGAGCGGTGGAAGGGCAAGTATCGTTGGGCAGCTTGGCTGCGGCGGCTCGTCCTGCTGGCATTGGCGGCGGGGTTCGTGTTCTTTGCCGTGCTGGAGGCATGGGTGGTCTCCTGGAGCGGCACGGACTGGGATACGGAGCCGGAGGCTATGGTGGTCTTCGGCGCAGGGCTCAACGGCGCCGTCCCCTCCCTGAGCCTGACATCCCGGCTGGAGGCCGCGCTGGCGTATGCGGAGGACTGGAAGGAAATCCCCATTGTGGTCTCCGGCTCCCAAGGCCGGGGGGAGGACATCTCCGAGGCCCGCTGCATGGCGGACTGGCTCGCCGGGCGGGGCGTCCCGCCGGAACGGATCTATCTGGAGGAACAGGCGGGGAATACGGAGGAAAATGTGCGCTATTCCCAGGCGTTGCTGGCCTCCCTGGGCGTCCCCGCAGGGGCGGAGGTAGCCCTTGTCTCCAGCGATTACCACCTCTGCCGCGTCCGCCTGCTGTGGGGGGAGGGCGCCGTCCCTGTGGGGGCCCGCCTGCCTGCCCGGTATTTCCCGCTGACTGTAAACTACTATGTGCGCGAGGCCTTCGCTGTGGCGGCGGCGCTTGTGTTGTGAGAAATTTTGGAAGGAGGACAGTTCCATGTCCTACATGTTGTGCCTCTATTACAGCCGCACCGGCAGCACGGAGAAGCTGATGCGGGAGATTGCCCAGGAGCTGCACTGCGAGATGGTGCGGCTGGAGGACGGCGAGAACCGCGCCGGCCTGCGGGGCTGGCTCCACAGCGGGATGCAGGCCATGGCCCGCCGTCTCCCGCCGGTGAAGAAGCCGAAGACCGCCCTCCCCCTGGGCGTATATGATCTGGTGATTATCGGCACGCCGGTATGGGCGGGCCGGTGCAGCGCGCCGGTGCGCAGCTTCCTCATGGAGTACGGGGAGGAGATGCGCCGTGTGGCCTACGTCATCACCCGGGGCAGCGAGGTGCGCTACGAGGAGGTGTTCGACCAGATGGACCTGTACGTCCGCTCCCCCCGGGTGAGCGCTGTGTCCATCCGGCCCAACGCTGTGGGCTCCGCCTTCTGGCGGGACGAGTTCCTGGCCAGCATCCGGGGCGGCGGAAAGGAGCGGACAGGCCATGCTGGATAAGCTGAAAACCATTGCGAACCGCTATGAGGCCCTGGTCAGCCAGCTGGAGGACCCCGCCACCTATGGAGACCCGGACCTGCTGCGCCGCCTGAGCCAGGAGCAGAAGGAGCTGGAGCCGGTGGTCCTGGCCTACCGGGCCTACTGCCAGGCGGAGGGGAACCTCTCCTCCGCCCAGGAGCTGCTGGGGGATCCGGAGCTGCGGGAGATGGCCCAGGAGGAGATCCAGGCCGCCCGGGTGGACATGGAGCGGCTGCGGGAAGAGCTGAAAATCCTCCTGCTGCCCCGGGATCCCAACGACAGCCGCAATGTGGTCATGGAGATCCGGGGCGGCGTAGGCGGCGAGGAGGCCATGCTCTTTGCCGCGGACCTGTTCCGGATGTACGTGATGTATGTGGAGGCCCGTGGCTGGCGGCTGGAGGTGGTTGGCCGCAATGAGACCGAGCTGGGCGGGCTCAAGGAGATCAGCTTTTTGGTGGAGGGTGAGGGCGCGTGGTCCCGGCTCAAGTTTGAGAGCGGGGCCCACCGGGTCCAGCGGGTACCTGTCACGGAATCCTCCGGTCGCATCCAGACCAGCGCCGCTACGGTGGCCGTGCTGCCGGAGGCGGAGGAGGTGGAGTTCCACATCGACCCCAATGACCTGAAAATCGACACCTTCCGCTCCTCCGGCGCAGGCGGCCAGCACATCAACAAGACCGAGAGCGCCATCCGCATCACCCACCTGCCCACCGGCGTGGTGGTGGAATGCCAGGACGAGCGCAGCCAGTACAAGAACAAGGACCGGGCCATGAAGATCCTGCGCTCCAAGCTCTACGAGGCGGAGCAGGAGAAGCAGAACGCCGCCATTGCCGCCCAGCGGCGCAGCCAGGTGGGCTCCGGCGACCGGTCCGAGCGCATCCGGACCTACAACTTCCCCCAGGGCCGCGTCACCGACCACCGCCTGACCGGGGACGTGAAGAATTTCTCCATTGACGCGGTCATCAACGGCGGCCTGGACCCCATCATCGACGCGCTGGTCACTGCCGACCAGGCAGCCAGGCTGGCGGAGGCCGGGGAGTAGGGAGCTGTCCTTTTTATTTGAGTCCCAATTCGACTTCGTGTTCCCGGTGAATCACAACGGGTAAATATGCATAGGTTGGTATAAGAATGAATGATTTAATTAAAAACATTGATAAACTTCATACAACAGAAATGGGTGTAGAGCGGATAAAAAGGAACTGCCAAATTGAAACAGACGATGTTGTCCAATGGAGCGGGGTGCAGATTCTGGACAAAAATGCTAAAATTGAAAGGATCGGAAAGAACTGGTATATTTTCACAGGTCACTACAAAATAACTGTGAACGCATATAGCTATACAATAATTACTGCGCACAGAGTTGAAGCATAATCTGTATAATTCGGATGGATGAATTATTATACACTAAAGTCTAGAATCAAGGCGTTAGGAACACAGAAGCGAATTGGGAGTTATTTGAAGAAGAAAAGGGTCAAAAGAAAACAAAACAGGGAGGATAGATGATGAAATACTTGATGACAGGCTTGTTCTGTGTTCTCCTGCTGGCGGGGTGCGCCGGCGCACCCGTCCTGATCCCTCTGGACGAGCTGCCCGCAGACTACAGCCTGGAACAGGCCAAGGCGGACGGCTGTCTCGTCAAGGAAAACGGTGAAGTCACCAGCGGCCATGAGGCATGGGAGCGGTTCCTCCAGGCAACAGCAGCTGGGAAAAAGGCGGCGCTCCGCATGGGGGACTACTATACGCTGGATGAGTCCCGCTGTACGCCGGAATACTACGCTGCCGCCAAGGGCGATTACCCCATGTTCTTCCTGTCGGACCTCTCCTACGACGGGGAGCAGTACACCGTCACCTCCTATGAGGACGGGAAGAAGCGGGAGGACGCCTACGCCTACCTGCGCCGGTTCGAGGGCCCGGCGGAGTCGCCTAACGCCTCCTACCAGTCCTACATCCGCTACATTGTAACAAATCATGACACAGCCAGCTGGGAGGAGATCCTTTTCAGCTCGGCCAGCTCCCAGCTTGGGGCTTATATCCCCTACGTTTCCGTGTATACGGAGCTGATTGGCTAGAAGGCATAACAAACAATGGAGACACAATTTTTCCTCATCACAGACCCGGCGGCCCAGACGGAGGATGTGGCCGCCGCTGCGGCCATCCTCCGCTCCGGCGGCCTGCTGGGCATCCCCACAGAGACGGTCTACGGCCTGGGGGCCAACGGTCTGGACGCCGCCGCCGTGCGGCGTATCTTCGAGGCCAAGGGCCGGCCCCAGGACAACCCCCTCATCCTCCACATCCCGGAGGCCGGATGGCTGGAGCGGTACTGCCGGAACATCCCCCCGGCGGCCCGCCTGCTGGCCCAGGCCTTCTGGCCGGGGCCGCTGACGATGATCCTCCAGCGCCGGGAGAATGTGCCCAACGCTGTCACCTGCGGCCTGGACACGGTGGGGGTCCGCTGCCCGGACCATCCGGTGACACTGGCGATCCTCCGCGCGGCGGGGGTTCCGGCAGCTGCCCCCAGCGGCAACCTGTCCGGCCGCCCCAGCCCCACCTGTGCCTCCCACATGCTGGAGGACATGGATGGCCGCATTGACGGCCTCGTAGACGGCGGGCCCTGCGGTGTAGGGGTGGAGTCCACGATCATCGACCTGACCACCCCCATCCCCCGCCTGCTGCGCCCCGGCGGCCTGCCCCTGGAGCAGCTGCGGGAGGTATTGGGGGAGGTTGCTGTGGACCGGGCTGTCACCTCCCCCCTCGCTGCTGGGGAGAAGCCCCGGGCCCCGGGCATGAAATACCGCCACTACGCCCCCAAAGCCCCTGTCACTGTGGTGACGGGCGAGGGGCGGCGCACCGCCCGGTATATCCGCCGGAATTTGGCGGGGCATATGGGGGTCATCTGCTTTGACGAATATGCGGACCAGTTCCCCGGCTGCGTGGTGGAGGCCATCGGCTCTGCCAATGACCGGGCGGAGCAGGCCCGGCGGGTATTCGACGCACTGCGGGCCTTTGACGGCACAGATGTGGAGGCGATTTACGCCCAGTGCCCCGGCGACGCAGGCCTGGGCATGGCGGTGGCTAACCGCCTGAAAAAGGCGGCAGGGTTCCAGGTGGTCGCGCTGGGGGAGGACGGGGAATGACCGTCCTGGGCATCACCGGCCCCACCGGCGCGGGGAAGACCACGGCGCTGGATGCCCTGGGCCGCCTGGGCTTCCAGGTGGTGGACTGCGACGCGCTGTACTACGAGCTGCTGCGCAGGGACAGGCAGCTGCGCCAGGCGCTGGAAGAGGCCTTCGGGTCCGTGTTCCTCCCGGATGGCAGCCTGGACCGCCGGGCCCTGGCCGCCCGGGTTTTCGGGGATAAAAACGAGCTGGAGCGGCTCAACGCTATCGTCTATCCAGCCATGTTCACCGCTGTGGAACAAAAAATTCAAAAATGTTCACAAATAGGACTTGCTATTGATGCAGTGAATCTGGTAGAATCAGGGATGGGGATGCTATGCGACGCAACCGTCGCAGTGACAGCGTCCCCAGAGATCCGTTGTAAGCGCATCATGGCCCGGGACGGCCTGAGCGAGGAGCAGGCCCGGGCGCGGATCCGCGCCCAGAAGCCCGACAGCTACTACCGGGAGCACTGCACCCTCCTGCTGGTCAACCAAGCGGAGGACAGGGCGGCCTTTGAGGCATCGATGGACAGCTTTTTTGAGGATCTCCTATTTTTGCTGAACGGAGGAAGAGCGAGCGATGGATGTAAAGGAATGGAAGGACAAGGTACTTTCCCACAAGAAGAACGGCTATGACCGCCTCCCCGCTGCTGAGCGGGAGGCCATGAATGCGTACTGCGAGCAGTACAAGGCGTTCCTGGATGCCGGCAAGACTGAGCGGGAGTGTGTGCGGGAGGGCATCCGCCTGGCGGAGGCCCAGGGCTTCCGGCCCTATCAGCGGGGCATGGAGCTGAAGGCCGGTGACAAGGTCTACGTCAACAACCGGGAGAAGATGCTGATGCTGGCGGTGATCGGCCAGAAGAGCCTGGCTGAGGGCGTGCGTATCAATGCCGCCCACATCGACAGCCCCCGGCTGGACCTGAAGCCCAACCCCCTCTATGAGGACGGCGAGATGGCCTATCTCAAGACCCACTACTACGGCGGTGTACGCAAGTACCAGTGGGTGACCATCCCCCTGGAGCTCCATGGCGTGGTGGCGATGAAGGACGGCAAGAACATCACTGTGGCCATCGGCGAGGGCGACGAGCCCAAGCTGGTCATCAGCGACCTGCTGCCCCACCTGGGCGCGGAGCAGAACAAGAAGCCCCTCAACGAGGGCATCACCGGCGAGCAGCTGAACCTGCTCATCGGCAGTGAGCCCATCGGGGACGGCGAGGAGAAGGAGCGGGTCAAGCTGGCGGTGATGAAGCTGCTGTACGAGAAGTACGGCTTCACCGAGGATGATTTCCTCTCCGCTGAGCTGGAGGCCGTCCCGGCGGTGAAGGCCACTGACATCGGCCTGGACCGCAGCATGATCGGCGCCTACGGCCACGACGACCGTGTATGCGGCTATGCCGGGCTCAAGGCCCTGCTGGATCTGGAGTCCGCCCCCGCCCACACTGCTGTGTGCATCCTGGCGGACAAGGAGGAGGTCGGCTCCAACGGTATCTCCGGTATGCATACCGCCGCCTTTGACACCTTCATGGAGGATCTGTGTGAGGGCCAGGGCGTGCCGGTACGGGTATGCCTGGAGAAGAGCTTCTGCCTGTCCGCCGACGTGACAGCGGCCTTTGACCCCAACTTCGCCGACGTATATGAGAAGCGCAACGCCTCCCAGCTCAACTACGGCATCTGCCTGTGCAAGTATACCGGCAGCCGTGGCAAGAGCGGCGCCTCTGACGCCTCCGCCGAGCTGGTGGCCTACGTGCGCCGGGTCTTCGACGAGAAGGATGTTGTCTGGCAGATGGCGGAGATGGGCAAGGTAGACGCCGGCGGCGGCGGCACCGTGGCCCTCCTCATGGCCAACCGCAACATTGACACACTGGATGCCGGTGTGCCGGTGCTGGCCATGCACGCCCCCTTCGAGGTCGTATCGAAGCTGGACTGCTATATGACCTATAAGGCATCCAAGGCCATTTACGAGGCCTGATCCCCCATACACAAGCCATGCCGTGCGCCCACCTCCTCCGGGAGGCTGGGCGCACGCTGTTTTATTTGCCAGTTCCTGCCAAAAAAGGGATGTACGCCGTTTTTTGCATAAATGTGCCGCTCCAATGCATACAATAAGGCAGCCAGATTGGCGGAAAAAGGAGTGAGCGAGCATGAACAAGGACAGCGCCGCCCGCCGGCGGGCCCAACAGCTCCGCAGCCGGCGGGCAGGGGCACGGGGCCGCTACACCAGCGGGGATCAGGCTGTGATCCGCCTGGTGATCTGCGGCATTATTTTTGTGCTGCTGGTAGCGATCAAGCTGCTGTTCCCCCAGGCCGCAAGTAGCCTTGCCCGGTCTGCCGGGCAGCTGATCGGCCGGGATGCGGACTTTAAGGAGGCCTTTGCCGCCATGGGACGGGCCATCAGCGGCGAGGCGGCCGTCAGCGACTCCCTCCAGGACGCCTACACCGCCGTATTCAGCCCCTCGCCCCAGCCCGCAGGAAAGCCCGCCGGTACCAACAGCGCTGCGGCAGAGCCCCCCAGCCTGGATCCTGGGGCGAAGCTGGTGCGCTATACCACCCCCAGGCTGCCCGTCACACTGGAAGCGGCGGCTGTCACCGAGGTGACAGTGGAGCCGGAGCAGCCTGCTGTCCCCAGAGCGCCGGAGGGTGGGGTCCCCCCTGCAGCGGAGGCGTCCCAGCCCGGGACGCCTCCATCCACGGCAGAGGACGATACCACCACCACGCCGGCCCTCTCCTATGTCTACACCATGCCCGCCATGCCGGACAACGCCAGCCTGGAGCAGCGCAACCTGGGCTTTGACCACTGCACCCCGGTCCACGGCGCCCTCAGCTCCGCCTTTGGCTGGCGGGAACACCCGGTGGAGGGGGGCAGCCGCTTCCACTACGGTGTGGACCTGGCGGCGGAGGAGGGGACAGATATCCTGGCCTTTGCCGACGGCACGGTATACGCCACAGGGGAGAGCAGCACCCTGGGCAACTATATCATGCTCCAGCACAGGAGCGGCTATCTCACCCTCTATGCCCATTGCAGCCGCATCACCGCCACCGGCGGCAGCGTATCCAAGGGGGAGAAGATCGCAGAGGTGGGCGCTACGGGCCTTGTCACCGGGCCCCATCTCCATTTTGAGCTCCACGACGGGGATTTGTACCTGAACCCCATCTTTTATGTGGAAATCGGGTAAGCTGGAGATCGGCTGGGGCTTTGCCGCCACGTTGGCCCTGGCCCTGCTGGCGGGGGCTGGCGAGGTGCTGCCCCTGGTGGGGCTGTCCGCCTTCTGCCACGAGCTGGGCCACCTGGGGGCCCTGCGCCTGGCAGGGGCGGAGGTGGAGTGCTTCCGCCTGAGCGCCTTTGGCGCGGAGATCCAGGCGGATACCCGCTATCTGCCCTATCCCCGGGAGATCCTCTGCACCCTGGCCGGGCCGGCGGTCAACCTGCTGCTGGCGCTGGTGTTCTCCCGGGTGGCGGGGGATTATGTGCTGGCGGGGGCGAACCTGCTGTTGGGTGTGTTCAACCTGCTGCCCATCCCCTCCCTGGACGGCGGGCGGGCGCTGTACCTGCTGGTGAGCTGGTGTGCAGATCCTGTGGCGGCGGACCGGGCCTGCCACCGGATCGGGCTGGGCTGTGCCGCAGCCCTCACTGCTGTGGCTTTGGTGCTGACACTCCAGGGCAGGGCGGGCCTCTTCCTCCTGCTGGGGGCTGTGGGGACGCTGCTGCCGCAGCTCCCTGCCCCTGCGCGGCGGCGGGTGAGGCTCCCTCTCCAATAGACGGGAATCTGTCCGGCGGAGGATCGCCGGACAGATCTTTGCGCGGGAGTGTATGATATACTTGACATAATGGCGTGTATAGTATATACTGTTCCCAGAAGGGAGCGATAGAACATGACAAATGGGACAAAGAACCTCATATTAGCTGTGCTGCTGGCATTCGCACTTGCCGCCTTCCTCTGGCCGCTGGCAGCAGGCATCTATGTTGAACAGCGGGACCGGCGCAGGCGCGGTGAACCGCCGGAGTACGACGAGCGGCAGGTGTTGGCCCGGCTGCAGGCCGGATCCCGCGCCCTGTTTGTCCTGCTGGGCTATCTGACCATCTGGGCTGTGCTGGAGCTGGCGGGGTGGTTTGCCTGGACTGGCAAAATCCCTCTGATGATCCTCTGCGGCTGCCTGCTGACACTGATGGTCTGGGCGGCAGACTGCATCCTCCACGACGCATGGGCTGGCTGGAGCCAACGGAAACAGAACATCCAGGGGTTCTTCTTCCTCATATGGGGGATCCAATTCATGATGCAGGCCCCTGTCCAGATCCGCGCCGGAAATATCGCATGGGGCGCAGCCCTGCTCCTCCTGGGCGGCGGCTTCCTCATGCTGACCGGGATTGCCGCTTATGCCTCCCGCAGGCAGAGGCTGGACGAGGATACCGCGCCATGAAGAACCTCCGCCTGCGGGCAGCCCGGGCGGCGAAGGGCTATTCCCAGCAGGCCCTGGCCGACCTGGTGGGCGCCTCCCGCCAGACCATCAACGCCATTGAGCAGGGGGACTACAACCCCACCATCCGGCTCTGTACAGCCATTTGCCGCGCCTTGGGCAAGACCCTGGATGACCTGTTCTGGGAGGAAGAGTAGCCATCCTTTTTCTTTTGCAAAAGAAAATCGAACGCCCTGCGTCCCTTATCGGGGCGCAGGGCATCTCATTTTTTGATGCTGCCCCCACTGGGGGAGCCGTCATGCTCAGGCAATCCCACAGCGGTGCATCCAGTCAGGAATTGCAAATTGCGTTTGGAGAAGGAGCTTTACAGGGCAAGGCGGACATCCGGCCCGAGCCAGCTGCAAGCTCCTGGCTTGGCGGACTACTGGGCAAGCGGCAGGATCTCCTGGCGGTAGATATACCGGTGGAACACGATACACAGCGTTGTGGATGCCAGCTCCGACAGGGGGAAAGCCCACCAGACCAGCTCCAGCTGCCCGCCCAGGCTCAGCAGCCAGGCCGCCGGCAGCAGCACCACCAGCTGGCGCACCAGGGAGATGGCCAGGCTCAGTACGCCGTGGCCCAGGGCCTGGAACATGGAGGAGGATACGATTCCGAACCCGGCCAGGAGGAAATGGATGCTGATGGTCCGCAGGGCCGGCACACCAATCTCCAGCATGAAGTCGGAGGCCTCAAAAAAGCCCAGCAGCCTGTCCGGCAGGAGCTGGAATGCCGCCACCCCCAGTACCATAATGCCTGTGGCGTAGAGGACAGCCAGCTTGACTGTGCCGATCATCCGCTCCGGCTTCCTGGCCCCGAAGTTATAGGCCACAATGGGCACCATGCCGTTATTCAGGCCAAAGACCGGCATGAAGACAAAGCTTTGCAGCTTGAAATAGACACCCAGCACAGCGGTAGCGGTGGTGGTGAAGCCAATGAGGATCTTGTTCAGGCTGAAGGTCATCACCGAGCCGATGGAGGCCATGATAATCGACGGCACACCTACGGAGTAGATCCGGCGGATCACCGCCCCATTAGGCCGGAACCCCCGGAGCTGGAGGGAAATCTCCGTGTTCTTCTTGGCGTTGAAATAGATGGAGAACAGGGCCGACACGATCTGGCCCAGCACCGTGGCGACCGCCGCACCGGCTACGCCCATATCCAGCACAAAAATGAAGATGGGGTCAAAGACGATGTTAATGACCGCGCCCAGCAGCTGTGTCACCATGGAGTACACGGTTTTCCCCGTGGACTGGAGCAGCCGCTCCAGGGCAATCTGCAAGAAGATGCCAAAGGAGCAGACTGTGCAGATGGTTACATAGGCTGTGCCGCCCTCCACGATCTCCGCCACATCGGTCTGGACCAGGAAAAAGGTCCGGGAAAACAGGGCCCCCGCCACGGCAAACACCACGTAGCTGCACACCGCCAGGAACAGCCCGTTGGAGGCGGCCAGGTTGGCCCGCTCAACATTTTTCTCTCCCAGGCTCTTGCTGAGCAGGGCATTGATGCCCACGCCGGTACCGGTAGCTACCGCGATCATCAGATTCTGGACCGGGAAAGCCAGCCCCACTGCGTTGAGGGCGTTCTCACTGATCCGGGAGACAAAGATGCTGTCCACCACATTGTACAGCGCCGAGACCAGCATACTGAGCATAATCGGCGCGGACATCGTGACCAGCAGCCGGTTGATGGGCAGTACGCCCATTTTGTTCTCCTGAGGGGCATTTTTTCTCTCTTCCATAGGGTATTTCCATCCTTTCCAGGGGCTTGTCCCCTTCTTCCCTGCTGCCGCCGGAAACCTCCGTGCGGCCTGTTTTTAGACAAAAAATCGCTGCTCTCGAAAAGCAGCGATTTTATGGTAGCATGGATATTTTTTACTGTCAACAGTGAAATTTACAGATTTTATTATTTTTCTTCCTGTTTTCTTCCTCTGTCTGCCGGTTTCTTCACAGCCGTTTCAGGCCCAGCTCCCGCCGCTTCTCCTCCAGCTGTTCCTCCGTGAGGAGGGAGCCCAGCAGCTGCCGGTAGGGGAGCAGGTCATCCTCCGCGCTGCACGCCAGCCACAGGGGGATGATGAGCGCACCCAAGGACACGGGGAGGCTCAAGCGCAGGTTATCCAGGCCATAGAAGCTCTCGATGGCTGAAAACCCCATGGAGAGCATTTCATAGGCAAAGAAGCCGACTGCCGTCAGGAGCATAACCGCGCCGGGCAGGAACCAGAAGATGTTCACATAGACCCGGAACTTTTTCAGCGGCGCAACCGTGTTGACCAGGATGAAAAGGAGCAGGAGGGCCGCGCCCGCCAGGTAGACGGACAATGCCACGCGCCAAGCAGACGGCAGTTCAGGGGCAGCCATCACCAGCCGGAAGGTCCACAGCTCCAAAAGCATCCACAAAACCGCAGCTATGGCCAGCAGACGGCCCCGGTCCCGTTTGAGCAGCGCAGCGGCACACAGAAGATACGCCGGGAGCTCCAGTATGGTGCCCACATAAAAGTAAGTCATAAAGAGCCAGACCGCATATGCGGCGAATAAAATTCCGGCAGCCCAGGGGAGGCCCTTTTTCTGTAAAGTCTTCATTGTCTCAATCTCCTTATTTATTTGTGATTCACGATATACTCCACCGCCGCCTCCATAAGCTCATCCCGTCCCTCCTTGATGCCCTGGATGGTGCGGGAGACGGGGATATCCGGGGTGAGGCCCACCCGCTGGATCTGCCCGCCGTCGTCCGTATAAGCTCCGATTGCAGTGAATTGGTACGGAAAATACCCTGGGATGCTCAGTTCTGTGACACCATCTAACGCACCAGACGTATTCTCTCCCATCAGGACCACATGTTCCCCTTTGCTAATAGCCCAGGCCATCCATTCACCACTGCTCTGGGAGAATTCATCGATCAGGACAACCACCGGCTTGTCATAGTAGTAGACACCCCGCTGCGCATCCTCCGGCTGGCAGCCAACATGATCCACCACCTTGATATACGTACCCGGCACCGCCATGGACAAGTTCAAATGGATAAATGCCGGTATGATCTCCGGAACGAAATAGGCGGGGAAGGTCTTGGGGTAGTAATTTGGGTACTGACGCAGGTCAACGATCAACCCACTGGTATCCCGCAGCTCATCCATCATATCGTACTGCATCGCTGTGGTGAGAAGGGCGGGATTCACCAGACCAATCATCCCATCTAAAATCCGGAAGGGCTCCTCAGGATGTTTATAGGAAAATGGTACGGGAAGTGCAGCTTCGTCTTCCCCTACCCAAGTACAAGGGAAGGTTTCCTCTTTCCCATCCCTCAAAACAGTAACTCCAATCTCTTCTTTACCCTCTCCAGCCAAAGACAAAATATAGACCCAATTTCGGCTTAAATAGATGTCATCTCTGGAGTGGGGCAGGTATTCCTTAACAGTTTCCGCAAATGCGTATATGTCATATCCGTTCACCTCTAAGATCACATCGCCCTGCGTCAAGGGGCAGTCCTCCGTTGTTCCAGAAACCACCAGTTTCCCTTCCGCCTCCATCACAGGGAATGGGGCAAATGTTATGCCCATGAGGCCATAGCCAATATGGTTGTCATGCATCCTGACCATGAGCGCAGTAATAGCAGCGGCATAGCTTTGGAAATCCTCATCGCCCATTTCTGCCCACAGTCCGGGAATAAAATCTTCACGCAGACCGTCTCCTCCGGCCAACATTTGTGGGATAAACTCGTCTAAATTTGACAGCCAATCCGTGTCCAGGAGATCATGGTAGGGGAAATAGTATTCAACCGCATTCCACACACGAAACAGGCCCAGCAGCCGGTACCGGACATCACCGTAGTCCATATCTGCATAATCCTTTTCTGAAAACATAGGGCCGGATACCTCGGACAAATACCTCGCTGTAAAAAGTTCAACCGGGGCCTTCAACCGCTTGATATCAGGGATTTCTGCCAACTGACCCAGGTCAGAGGCAAGATCTTTCCCCAAATAGCTTGCATCCGTGGTCCAGGAGGTATCTGCCACCACCACCTTATCCTCTTCCGCTGTATTCGCCCATATGTCCATCGGCTTGTTGGTTCCATAGTCAACCGCGCCCAGGCTGGCAAACCATTCGTGGAGCAGGACGTTGACCTCTTCGTGGGTCTCCAGTTCCCGCACCTGCGGGATAAGGGCCAGCAACTCATCATCCCAATCCTTATCCCGCTGCCCCAGCAGGAAAGCTGGATGGGTGTACTTCACGTAACCCCACACCCTGCACAGCTTCACCAATCGCTCCACCTCTGTGGCTGGTTGACTCCCTGTCCTTCCCTGACAGCCGAATAATGGCAACACAAGGCACAGTACTAACGTACTGACTAGCAGCTTTCCACATATCGGATGCCTCCTAAAAGACATAAATACCAAGTCCTTTCCGAGACATTTATTTCTTGTCGCTCCTGCTAACAACGCCCGGCACACACTATCATAAACGTTAAAGGAAACTTAAAAGATAGAGTGCAAACTATTACATGCTTTTGGGGTTGTTTGATAATTGGCGATATGCCCAACAGCAAGGAATTTTTTTGCCAGACAAGGCAAATTTTCGCAGGCATCCTGACGGGTGGCGGAAAAAGGCCTGCTGCTGGGGCGTGTTGACAATTTTCAAACAAGCCCCAAAAGCGGATAGTAGGCCAAATAATATTTTCATTCTATCACCATTCCTTCCGCTTGTAAAGACACTACCTGGTATCGCCAGGGCAACAGCATTTGAAATTCTGAGAAAATGTGATAAACTGGGAAATATGGA
>CAJUAC010000011.1 GCA_910583885.1 uncultured Oscillospiraceae bacterium
ATCTATGAGCTGGGAGGTGAGCAGTATGCAGTCAAAGAGATCATTCTTTAACCGGCCCCTGTTCCGGAAGAACCTGGGGCGGTTCTGGCCCCTGTGGGGCTGTGTGTCCCTGGCAGGGGCCATGCTCCCCCTGTATGTCCTGCTGGCCCTGCTGGGAGACCGGGCGGGCGGCAGCGTCACACCGGAGGACTTCACCAACGTCCTCTACCAGAGCGTCACTATATTTGCCCCTGGATTCATCGCTGCATACGCCATCCTGTGCGCCATGGCGGTGTGGGGGTACCTGTACAACAGCCGCTCCGTGGGCCTGATGCACACGCTGCCAGTGGACCGCACGTGCCTGTTCGTGACCAACACCCTATCGGGGCTGGCCATGGTATTGGTCCCCTTCGCGGTGGTGGGCCTGCTCCTGTGCCTGATCTCCCTGTTCTGGGGGTTCTTCGATCTGATGGCAGTCGTCAACACGGTGCTGGCGGTGCTGCTGCTGGCGGTGCTGTTTTTCGGCCTGGCCACGCTGTGCGCCATGCTGACCGGGCATGTGTTTGTCCTGCCGGTGTTCTATGCACTGCTCAACTTCCTGGCCACCCTGCTGGAGGCCCTGGTTGCCAGTCTGGCGGAAACGTTCCTGATCGGCGTGGGCTTTGACGGCCCCGGGAACTTCGTCTTCCTCTCCCCGCTCATCCAGATCTATGAACGATTCCATGCCGTCAGCGAACGGCTCAGCAGCAACGAGTGGACGTCCTATCTCACCGGCATGGGGACGGTGGCCCTGTACGGCCTGGTGGGCCTGGCCCTGCTGGCGCTGTCCTGGCTGTTCTACCGCCAGCGGCAGAGCGAGAGCGCCGGGGATGTGGTGGCCTTCCGGTGGCTGCGGCCAGTGTTCCGCTACGGCGTGGCCCTGCTCAGCGGCCTGGTCTTGGGGCGGCTGCTGTATGAGCTGCTGTGGGCCCTGCTGTTCCAGCAGGGGCACTACGCCGACCTGATCCCCATGTGCCTGTGCACGGCGGCAGCGGGGATTGTGGGGTACTACGCCGCATCCATGCTGCTGGAGAAGTCCCTGCGGGTGTTCCGCCGCAGCTGGCCCGGTGTGGCCGCTGTCTGCGCGGGGACAGTCCTCCTGTGTACCTTGACCCGTATGGATATTTTCGGCGCGGAGCGCTGGGTGCCTGACCTGGATGAGGTTGCCCAGGTTACGCTGCGGGACGCGAGTCTGGACTTCACCACAGAGGACACCCAGCTGATAGAGCAGGTCATCGCAGCCCACCAGGCCATCGTGGCAGACCGGGACTATATCCGCAGCATCTCCGACAGTGATCCCACCTTCCATGTGGGAGTGCGGGAGACTCGCTACGTGCGCCTGACCTACCAGATGAAGAACGGCCAGAGGGTGCGGCGCGTATACCAGCTGTGGGTCACGGCGGAGCGGGCCGCAGCCCCGGGGACCTTTGACAGCCAGCTGGCCGCCCTGTACAGCAACCCGGCCGCCATCCGCCAGCAAGTGGAGATCCCAGCGGGCGCCAATATTGTCGGGGGTTACGTCTACAACAGCTGGGGCTCCTCCGGCGCCATGAGTGACGGCGAACTGACGGATAAGGATGCCCAGCGATTCTATGACGCGCTGATTCAGGACGCGGATGCAGGGAATATCCCTGGCCTGAGCCTGCTGGGAGGGGGCGTACCACAGTACGTGGATCTCGGCGCTGAGTTTGAATACGAGGTCTGGGACGACCTGGCCAACGCGAGCTACCGCCGTTACTCCCGTGTGGATCTGTTCCCCACCATGACCAACACCCTCCAGGTACTGGAGGAGCTGGGGGTCTTTACGGCGGCGGAGCTGGCGGAGATGGATAAGGCGATGCAGGAGACGTCCGGCCGCTGAACCCTGCCCAAGTTAAGAAAAATAACCCGAAAGCAAGGGGCGCTGCATGATGCAGCGCCCCTTGCCCCGTGGTATCCGGCCCGGCAGGGATCAATTGATGTGGCAAAGCACCTTGCAAAGGCGGCCTGTATCGTGTATACTGGGGATACAATCTTCCCCATTCTGTAACATTTTGGAGGAAACGTGATGGCTACGCTGGCATCCCTGGGCCTCGGTAAAACAATGGAACGGAAGCTCCACTCGGTTGGGATCCACTCGGCGGAGGAGCTGAAAGCTATCGGCAGCAGGCAGGCTGTTTTCCGGCTCAGGGCGCAGTATCCATCCACCTGTGCCGTCATCCTCTACTACCTGGAGGCCGCTATCCGCGGCGTCGAGATCAAACAGCTGGATGCTGCCTGCAAATCGGAGCTGAAGGCATATTTCCAACAGCTGCGGCAGCTGGAGGAGTAGCCCTGGCGCACCTGCCATCCCGCAAACTGAGGAGAGGAGGGGGTACCTTTGCGCCGGACGATCACCCGGTGGGGCGGCCTGGCCGCCGCTGCCCTCTGCGCCATCCTGCTCTACCGCTTCTCCCATGTGGCCGGCCGGGAGATTGGTTCCGTGCTGGACATTTCGGATGCCTGCACAGTGACGGTTTCCAAATATGAGCTGGGGGAGTGGGAGAAACGGACAGACTATGTCCTCAACACAGCCCAGATCCAGCAGTTCAAAGCGCTGCTGCTGGAGAGCTCGTTTACAAGGGAGCTGGCCTCTACAGTCTGGTTCCATGACCGCAGCCAGTACGATATCCGGATAGAATTCGGCAATGGGGCGGACCCTCTGCTGATCCATTGCATTGGAAACGAATACATCCAGGTGACAAACCAATTTGGCGGAAAGCACCTGGCCATCCACAACAGGGGCTGGCAATCCACCCTGGAAGGGATCATTGTCCCGCCTGCCGCACCAGGAGGGCTCCCGTGAAAACTATGCCCCCCTTGCCACGCCTGTACGGTTGGGGTATACTGACAGTGACAGGTGAAAGCCTGCCAGACCGCCGCCATCCTGACGGATGGTACGGATCTTTCACGCAGCCAGGCCGGAACCTGCACCGCCCTGGCCTGCGCGGGGAGATGCGAAACAGGCTCTGCGGCTCACCGGATACTCAACATGCAAGGAGGACCCTTTCCTATGAAGCTTATGATTGCTTCCGATCTCCATGGTTCGGCATATTTCACCCGCAAGCTGCTGGACGCCTATCAGGCCGAGCAGCCCGGCAAGCTGCTGCTGCTGGGCGATCTCCTCTACCACGGGCCCAGGAACGCCTTACCCAGGGACTATGACTGCATGGCCGCGGCGGACATGCTCAATGCTGTCCGGGACAACATCCTTGCTGTCCGGGGGAACTGTGACTGTGAGGTGGACCAGATGGTGCTCCAGTTCCCCATCATGGCTGATTACGCGCTGCTGGAGTGGGGCGGGCTGACGCTCTACGCCACCCACGGACATCTGTGGAATGAGGAGTGCCCGCCGCCTATGGCCCCCGGCACTGTGCTGCTCAACGGCCATTTCCATGTCCCCGCCTGCGTCCAGCACGACGGCTACCTCTACCTCAACCCGGGCTCTGTCTCCATCCCCAAAGGGGGAAGCACAGGCAGCTACCTCATCCTGGAGGATGGCGTCTTCACCTGGAAGGACATGGAGGGCGCAGCCTACAAGGCCCACAACACCAGGCAATAACCAATCCCCGCTGCCAGGCCAAAGCGGCCGCCCCCGCTCCAAGGGGCGTCCGCTTCTCTTACTGCCCCCAACCGGGCAGTAACACTGTAAACAGCTGCTTTGCAGCAGATTAAATGGAAGGGAGTGCCCCATGGACGCAGTATTCAAACATTGCAGCAAGCCTGCCCTCTTCTGTTACGCTTTGAGCTGCCCTCTCTCCACATCCGCATCCATCGCCTTTGCCGTGTCTTTGCAGCCAATCATTGACGTTGGGCTGTCCGGCGATATGAGGAAATTTGTCATAACGACGGCGGCCGCTCTCCTCATGGCATGGATGGATCTCCTGTTCGCCTATCTCCGGAAGATTCAAAAAAAGAAGGTCGTCATATCCTATACCAAGCAGCTGCGTCTCCACTATTTTGAGATGTTTTTCCAACAGGATATTGCGCGGTTTCTGGAAAAAGATAGTGCCGCTTATTTATCCAAGCTTACTGTGGATGCGGAAGTAATCGGGCAAAAATATTGTGAAAGCATTTTAAACATCTATGACTCGCTCTGGAGCCTGTCCATCTCTATTGTCTGGATCGCTTCCACACGATGGGAATTGGCAATATATGTTATTACCATCTCCTTCATCTCTGCCAATCTCCCCAAACTGTTTCAAAAAAAGGCGAACGCCTCAGAGCAGGACTATTTGGACAGCAGCAGCGCCCATATCCGTTTGGCGCAGGAGAGCATCCGAAACTATCTTGTGATCCGCCTTTTCAAACTGATCCCTTCCCAAATGGACACGTACCGGCGGGCCATTTCGGATGTGGCGCAAAAAGATCATATCCGGCAAAAAAGGGCCTTTGCAGTGGATGAAGCTGCCGCCGCTGTCAGTTACATCAGCTTTGTTTTTATTATCGCCCTGTGTATGCTGTTCGTATTGCAGGGCAAGCTCAGCGTTGGATATACCATGTCTGTCAGCCAGCTTTTGGGCGGCGTCATGTACCCGTTTGAAATGCTTCCGGGCTTTCTCGTGGCATACCGGACTGGAAAGAATATCTACCAGTCAAATGAAGCGGAGCTGCAAGAAAACAGGAAAGCCGGAGGGGGCCAGCCGCTCCGGCTGGCCCAACTGGACGATCCGATCAAAATCGACAACATGTCCTTTGCCTACAGTTCAGGCTGCCCCCTCATTTTGAATGAAATCTGCCTCTCCCTGGATCTCAGGAAGAAATATGCGGTGGTGGGGAAAAGCGGCTCAGGAAAAAGCACACTGGCCAAACTGATCATCGGCTTATTGGAGCCTACCTGCGGCACCATATCTTTGCAGGGCATCCCTCTTGGTCAGATAGATAAAAGCAGCCTATACGATACCATCGCTTACCAGAGCCAAACCATATCCTTTTTTGATGGTACGATCAAGGAAAACATCTTATTGGGAAAGGAAGTCCCTGAGCATACCTGGCGCCAGATCATAACCGCCTCCTGTCTGGACGAGCTGCTGAACAAGCTGCCGGACAGAGAATGGACAATGATCGAAGAAAACGGTAAAAATATCTCCGGCGGAGAAGCACAACGGATCTGCCTTGCCAGGTGTCTCGCAAGACAGCCGGCATTTATCATATTTGACGAAATTGCGGCCTCCCTGGATCCCCAACATGCGGCGGCAATTGAGCAATCCATCCTGTCGCTGGAACACACCGGCATCCTGCAAATTACCCATCGGATTCATGAAGAAAATATGCGGCGGTATGATTCCATCTTTGTTTTAAAGGATGGGAAAATTTCTGAACAGGGGACATGGGAGGAGCTGGTTGCAAAAAAGGGGGATTTCTATCAGCTAGTGACCCACAACGACAGCCCGGACAATGGAAACCTATCCCCATCAGCCATAGTATAGCCTTGTATTACACCAGCTCCCCCAGCAGGATGCCGTCCTGGACAGCGGTAATCCGGGTAGGGAGGACCTGGTTGTGGAGACCCTCCCCTGGGACCGCCGCCACCATATAATTGGGGGCATGGCCCTGGCTGCGCCCCCCTGCGGTCTGCTCATAGAGCACGTCATAGGTCCGGCCCACACAGCCGGAGAGGTACGCCTTGTGCAGCGCCGCCGCCAGAGCCCCGGCCCGGGCGGCCCGTTCCTCCTTGCAGGGCCCGGGTACCTGCTCCATGGATGCAGCCGGGGTCCCGGTCCGGATGGAGTAGGGGAATACGTGCATCTCCGCAAAGGCGCACTGCCGGACAAACGCCAGCGTCGCGGCAAATTCCGCCTCTGTCTCCCCCGGAAAGCCCACAATCAAATCCGTAGTGACTGCCGGGCGGGAAAAAAATCCGTTCAGTAATTCTACGCTTTGATAATACCGTTCTGTATCATATTTCCGGTTCATCCGCCGGAGTGTGGCGTCACAGCCGGATTGCATGGATAGGTGGAAGTGGGGGCAGAGGTTGGGGAGCGCCGCCGCCCGGCGGCAAAATTCCTCCGTAATAGTCCGCGGCTCCAGGGAGCCCAGCCGCACCCGCAGCCCCTCCGCCGCCTGGCAGACCTCC
Source organism: uncultured Oscillospiraceae bacterium (assembly GCA_910583885.1). GTDB lineage: Bacteria > Bacillota > Clostridia > Oscillospirales > Oscillospiraceae > Pelethomonas. Next base: position 6,113 of record CAJUAC010000011.1, read on the forward strand.
TCAAGCAGGTCGATCAGGCTGGGCCTGCCCGGCAGGTCCCGGCCCCAGGAGGAGATCTCAATACCCGTGACCACCAGCTCCCGGTAGCCCTCCGCCGCCAGGCGGCGGGCCTCGGCCGCCGCCGTCTCCAGAGGCAGGGAGCGGACTGGGCCCCTGGCATAGGGGATAATGCAGTAGGTGCAGAAGTTGGCGCACCCGTCCTCCACCTTCAGCATAGCCCGGGTGCGGGCGGCCAGGCCCCCGGCGGGCAGCACCTCAAACTGGCGGCGGCGCAGGGCCTCGTCCAGGCTGACCAGCGGCTCCCGCTCCCGGGCGGCCTGCTCCAGCAGATCCAGGAACCCCATCCGGTCCCCTGTCCCGGCGATCAGGTCAACCTCCAGGGCGCGGACCTCCTCCGGCCTGGTCTGGGCGTAGCAGCCGCAGACCGCTACTACGGCCTGGGGGCTGCGCTTTCTCGCCCGCCGGATCATCTGCCGGGATTTCTTGTCGCTGACAGCAGTGACCGTGCAGGTATTGACAATATAGGCGTCTGCCGCCGCCTCAAAGGGGACCAGCTCGTGCCCCCGGCCCGCCAGCTCCCGCTCCATAGCCTGGGTCTCGTATTGGTTGACCTTGCAGCCCAGCGTATAAATCCCGATTTTCATCCTTTTCCCTTTCCTGTGTATGATGCAGCGCCTGTCCTTTTTCCAGATGATCCCTTGATAATAACCGCCCGCTGCCTGCAAAATTTCTTCTGCCCCTCTTGTCTTTTTTCAAATGTGTGGTATCATGGACAATCAGGCTCTGCCAGCTGCCGCCCAGCCGTCACAGCTCCTTGATGTACCACACGTCGCAGGAGAAATGGCCCGTATCCAGCAGGGGCGCGTCCAGCGGCGTGAAGCCGTACTTCCGGTAGAATCTATTCGCCGCCGTCATGTTGTGCAGCGTTTCGATGTAGCAGCGTTGGTAGTACTGCCCCGCATAGGCGAGCGCCAGCTCCATGAGCCGGTGGGCGATGCCCGTACCCCGGGCCTCCGGCAGGCAGTACATCTTTTGCAGCTCACAGACCCCGTCTGTCAGGCCGCCGATGCCAGCGCCGCCCACCACGCGGCCTGTTTTGTCCACGACTACCCAGTACCGGAACCCCTCCCGGTTGTACACCTCGGAGAACCGGCCCAAATCCGGGTCGCACCAAGCCATGCCCTCCCGGTTGCCGCCGAACTCGATCAGGCAGGTACGGATGACATGCTCAACCGCCTGGTTATCCCTCGCTTCTATCTCCCGGATGGCGTAGTCCATCGCCAAGCCCCCCTTTTTTCTCAGTGCCATCATTATAGTATACATTGTTTGCCCTGGCAAGCCACAGTTTTGTAAAGGAGGTACCGCCATGCAGCCAATCCAACTCCGTCCTAAACATCCCGCCGACCACCGGGCGGTGGAGGAGCTGACCCGGGACGCATTCTGGAATTTCTACAGCCCCGGCTGTGTCGAGCACTATCTGACCCATATCCTGCGCAGCTCCCCCGACTTTGTAGAGGAGCTGGACTACGTCGCCGTCCGCGGCGATACGGTGGTGGGCAGCATCCTGTACACCCGTGCCAGCATCCTCCTGGACAACGGCGGGAAACAGGAGGTCCTCTGCTTTGGCCCCCTGGCTGTCGCCCCCGCCATGCAGCGGCAGGGGATCGGCCGCCAGCTCATCAGCCGCACTGCCCAGCTCGCCCGGGAGCTGGGGTATGCCGCCATCCTGATCTACGGCGACCCGGACTACTACAGCCGCCAGGGCTTTGTCCCGGCGGAGCGGTTCGCCATCGGGACCGCCGAGGGCGTCTATATCGATTCCCTCCAGGCCATGGAGCTCCAACCCGGTGCCCTGACCGGCTGCGCCGGGCTTTTCCAGGAGAGCCCATCCTATCAGGTTGACCCCGAGGCGGTCCTGCGCTTTGACGCGTCCTTTCCACCCAGGGAGCGGCGCAGCGGCCTGCCCAGCCAGGAGCGGTTTGCGCAGCTCATCACCCAAACCAAGCCCCGCCAGATCCCCGGCGGCAGATAGAGGAGACCGTATGCACTACTTGGATTATGCCGCCACCACGCCGGTCCCCGCCGAGGTAGCCCAGGCCATGGCGGCGGTTTTGACGGAACACTACGGCAATCCCTCCTCCCAGTACGAGCTGGGCCGCCGGGCCAAGGATCTGGTGAACCGGAGCCGGGCCGTTGTTGCCGGGGCACTGGGGTGCGCCCCGGAGCAGCTTTTTTTCACCTCCTGCGGCACGGAGGGGGATAACTGGGCCATCCGCGCCGCCCTCTACCAAAATCGCCGGGTAGGCCGCCACATTGTCACCACCGCTGTGGAGCACAGCGCGGTGCTCCAGTGCGTGAAGCGGCTGGAGCAGGAGGGCTGCTCCGCCACCTACCTCAAGCCGGACAGCGCCGGGCGGATCACTGCGGAGCAGGTGGCCGAAGCCCTCCGGGAGGACACGGCCCTGGTCAGCATCATGCTGGTCAACAACGAGACCGGCGTCCGTTTCCCGGTGGAGGAGGTTGCCGCCCTGCTTCAGGATCGTCCCACCCTGCTCCATACCGACGCCGTGCAGGGTTTTTTGAAGGTGCCCTTCACCGCGAAACCCCTCGGCGCGGACTATATCACCCTCTCCGCCCATAAGATTGGCGGGCCCAAGGGGATTGGCGCGCTGTACGCCGGCGGGCGGGCCAAGCCGCCCCAGCCCCTGCTGTACGGCGGCGGGCAGGAGTCCGGCCTGCGCCCCGGCACCGAGCCCACCGCCCAGATTGCCGGGTTTGCCAAGGCGGTGGCCCTGCGGCTGGAGCGGCAGGAGGAGACGCTGGCCCATCTGTCCGCCTGCAAATCCTACGCCATGGAGAAGCTGCGCGACATTCCGGATCTGCGCTTCATCGGCCAGGGGGACGCGCCCCATATCCTGGCTGTCTCCCTTCCAGGCTACCCCAGCCAGAATATTGTCAGTGAGCTGGACGCCAAGGGCATCTGTATTTCCGCCGGGTCCGCCTGTCACCGGGGGAAGGCCAGCCATGTGCTCACCGCCATGGGCCTGGACAAGAAAACCGCCGCCGGGACCGTGCGCGTCAGCTTCGGCCCGGAGACTGCATTCGAGGACATCGACGCCCTGGCTGCCGCCCTCCTGGAGCACAAAACCACCCGTTTCCCCATGCTGTAATTATTTTCTTTTTGATTCCTTTTCTTTTGTAAAAGAACAAGAATGATTACCTGTTTGTTATAAAGGAGATCGCTATGCTTCGCGCACTTCGCCGGGAGCCCGGCTTTTACCACAGGCTGCTGGTGCTGAGCCTGCCTATGATCCTGCAAAATATCATTACCACCTCCCTGGGCTTTGCGGACACCTTTATGGTGGGCCTGCTGGGCAACGCCGAGATGGCGGCTGTTACCGCCGCCAATGTGCCCATTTTTATTATCCAGGTGGTGATCTTCGGTTTCCAGAGCGGTCTGGCCGTGCTGGTCAGCCAGTACTGGGGCCGGGGGGACACGGACAGCATCAACCGCTGCATGGGCGTGGCCATGTACGCCGTCACCGGCTTCTCTGTCACGCTGGCCCTCATCACCTTCTTCTTCCCCGCCCAGGTGCTGCGGCTGATTACCCCCAACCAGGAGTTGGTGGATCTGGCGGTATCCTACATCCAGATCGTCGGTTTCTCCTACGTCTTCAACGGCCTGAGCAGCATCTATGCCGGTGTGCAACGCAGCACGGAGTACCCGGCCTTCGGCATGATCCTCTTTGCCATCTCCATGTGCGTGAACACCTTCCTCAACTTCGTGCTTATCTTCGGCCACTTCGGCGCACCCGCCATGGGCGTCACCGGCGCGGCGGTGGCCACCCTTACCAGCCGGGTGGTGGAATTCCTTGTGGCGGCAGGCTTTGCCCTGTGGAACAAACGCCTGCCCCTGCGCTGGAGCTGTATCCTCCGTCCCGGCAAGGCTATCCTGCGCAGCTTCTTGAAATACTCCATCCCCGTGGTCTGCAATGAGGCGCTGTGGAGCGTGGGCACCTCCATGCTGACGGTGATTATGGGCCATATGTCCAACAGCCAGGATATGCTGGCCGCCTATGCCCTGATCGGCAACATCGACAAGATCTCCACCGTGGTCTGCTTCGGCATCGCCGCCTCCGCCGCTGTCATGGTGGGCAAGGAGATCGGCCAGGGCCATGACCGGGAGCAGATCTACAGTGTGGGCTGGACCCTGCTGCTGGTGTCCATGTTCATCGGCGCCACCGTGATGGCGCTGCTGTTGGTGCTGCTGCCCACCTTCTTCCGCCCCGTGCTGTTCCTCCTGTTCAAGCTCACCCCCGGCGCGGTCCAGGCGGCCACCTATCTGTCCATCGTTTACGCGGTATTCATGCCCATGCGCGCCTTTGACATCACCAATATCACCGGTGTGCTCCGGGCCGGCGGCGACGCCAAGACGGCCTCCCTGATCGACACCCTGCCCCTCTGGCTGGTAGCTATCCCGCTGATGGCTGTCACCGGCCTGGTGCTGGACGCGCCCACCTGGCTGGTGTGTATCGCCATGCAGGCGGAAAACATCTGTAAATGCCCCCTGGGCCTCATCCGGTTCCACAGCAAGAAGTGGATTAACGATATCACCAGAATCTAAGGAGGGAGGCGCTGCCAATGCCGCTGTTTTGCTGCCCACTGTGCGGCGGGACCCTCGCGGAGGACCCCCGTGCCCTGCGCTGTCCGGCAGGCCACTGCTTCGACCGGGCCAAGGAGGGCTATGTCCACCTGCTGCCGGTGGGGCAGAAGCACTCCAGGGCCCCCGGCGATGACAAAGGCATGGTGGCGGCCCGCCGTGCGTTTCTGGACAAGGGCTGGTATCAGCCCCTCCGTGATGCGCTGTGCCGTCTGGCCGTGGAGATGTCCGGCCCCAGACCGGTGGTGCTGGACGCAGGCTGCGGGGAGGGCTACTATACCGGCGGCGTGCATCAGGCGCTGCTCTCCGCCGGGAAAACGCCCCTGACCGCGGGGGTGGACATCTCCAAATTTTCCCTCCAGAAGGCCGCCAAGCGCTACCCGGAGGTGGAGTTTGCTGTGGCATCCGCCTACCGCCTGCCGGTGGCGGCGGGGAGCGCGTCGATGCTGCTGGACGTGTTCTCCCCCCTGGCTCTGGACGAATTCCGGCGGGTGCTGGCCCCCGGCGGCGTATTCCTGTATGTCGTCCCAGCCGCCCGGCACCTGTGGCAGCTCAAGGAAGTCCTCTACGACCAGCCCTACCCCAATGAGGAGAAGGAGACGCCCTATGAGGGCTTTGTCTACGACCGGATCGTACCAATCTCCCATACCATCCACCTGCCCAGCCGGGAGGATATCCAGGCCCTGTTCCAGATGACGCCCTACTACTGGAAGACGCCCCGGGAGGGGGCCGTCCGGCTGGAGGCACTGGAGGCGCTGGAGGTGGAAACCGCGTTTCAGATCCATGTGTTCCGGCGGGCCGCCGAATAGCCGCCGATAAAATCCGCTGCCTTTTCCCAGAGGAAAGCAGCGGATTTTCCTAATAATCCCCCTATTTCAAATCCCTGTTCCCCGGGCTTGTCTTTTTACGCCATTCGCGATATAATCAGAGTTGAAATTCTATAGATGCAAGGAGAACGGCATTGGAGAGAACACAGGTCGTCATCCCCGCCGGTGAAATCAGCCGGCAGCGGGAGTTTACAGCGCGCCTCGCCGCCCTCCACCAGCAGCGGGAGCGCCGCCCCCTGGCTATGGTGGAGACCTACGGGTGCCAGCAGAACGTGGCAGACAGCCAGCGCATCATGGGGATGCTGCGGGAGATGGGCTGCGGCTTTACCCAGGACCCCTTCCAGGCGGATGTGATTGTCATCAACACCTGCGCCATCCGCGAGAACGCGGAAAAGAAGGTGTTCGGCGTGGTAGGCCAGCTGATCCACGCCAAGGAGAAGAATCCGGCGCTCACCATCTGCCTGTGCGGGTGCATGGCCCAGCAGGAGGTGGTTGCAAAAAAAATCCGCGCCTCCTACCGCCACGTGGATCTTGTGTTCGGCCCCCAGGCGCTCTGGCGGTTCCCGGAGCTGCTTTATGAGGTCTATACCCGCCATAAACGGGTGTTTTCCATCGCCGATGAGCACGGCTCCATTGCCGAGGGTTTGCCAGCGGTGCGGGAGAGCCGGGTAAAGGCCTGGGTTTCCATCATGTATGGATGCAATAATTTCTGCTCCTACTGCATTGTCCCCTATGTGCGGGGCCGGGAGCGCAGCCGGGAACCTGGCGATATCCTCGCTGAAATCCGCCAGCTGGTGGAGGATGGCTGCCGGGAGATCACCCTGCTGGGCCAGAATGTCAACTCCTACGGCAAGGATTTAGACAAGCCCATGGATTTTGCGGCCCTGCTGGAGGAGATCGACAAAATCCCGGGAGACTATCTCATCCGTTTCATGACCAGCCATCCCAAGGACGCAGGGGAGCGGCTGTTTGACACCATGGCCCGCTGCGCCCATGTCGCCAAGCAGCTGCATCTGCCGGTACAGTCCGGCAGCAGCCGGGTACTGAAGGCCATGAACCGGGGCTACACCCGGGAGCAGTATTTAGAAAAGGTCCGCTATGCCCGGTCGGTGATGCCGGAGCTGGTACTGACCAGCGACATCATCATTGGATTTCCCGGGGAAACAGAGGCGGAGGCCATGGAGACCATCTCCCTTGTCCAGGAGGTGCGCTACGATGCGTTATTCACCTTCATCTACTCCCCCCGCCCCGGGACACCGGCGGCCCGCCTGCCGGACCCTGTCTCCCGCGGGGAGAAGCAGGTGTGGTTTGACCAGCTTCTGGACGCGCAGAACCAGATTTCCGGTGAGCTTCACCGGGCGTATATTGGCAAAACTGTCCGGGTACTGGTGGACGGGGAGAGCGGCGACGCCGAGTGGCCTCTCTCCAGCCGCACCAACGGCGGCCGGCTGGTCCATTTGAAGGGTGATCCTGGGTGGATTGGGCAGTATGCGGATGTGCGGATTACGGACAGCAATACCTGGGCGTTGTTCGGGGAGATCTGATTTCTTGCCGCCTCCGGCGGCAGGGGAGCGGTTTCTGATTCGGAAGCCCCGGGGCTCCGCGCCCCGGACCCGCGGTTCCTTTGCCACCAGCGGCAAAGGAACCAAAACGCCGCTTAGGGGCCTCCGCCCCTAAGAACCCCGCAGCGGGAGATTGGCGGAAACCTGCTGCTGCGCGGCCCCAGAACAACCCGCGCCCTCCTGCCAGATGGCGGTCAACCAGCTTCGCCTGCCGGCCCTCGACCCGATGGCCCCTGCTGTTGCTGCGTCGGGGGAGTGCCCCCCGCTGAAAGGCAGAGGGTGCAATGGGACAGCATATGACGCAGCTGCATCAATGACAGCTCGTCCTCCCGCTTCCGGAACTCCGTGAGCAGCCGGCGCTGCTTTCCAGTCAACGCACTCTTTAGCTCCTGCTCCGCCGCATTGTATGCTGGGTCCTCCAGGCTCGGCCTTGTCTCCTCTTCCACAAGATATTGAAATATGATGTGTTGTAAATTCATGGGTGCATCCTCCAGCAACTACGTCGTTTTAACTCAAAGTGAATTCACTTTTTAGATTGTAATAGGTGAATTCACTGCTGTCAATATGTTTTTAATATTCTTCTGCGCCTGTTTTATAATTGCGGCGAACTCATACATAATTGGAGGATTCCTAATGGCTACAGATAAACGTCAGTTTACGCTGCGTATACAAAATGATACTTATGAGAAAATCCGCTGCCTTGCTCGTATTGAGCACCGTTCTATCGCCATGGAAATTGAAACAGCTATGATTGCATATATCAGAGATTATGAGGAAAAACATGGGCAGATTCAACTTCCAGAGACATTTGCAGAGGAATCCTCATCACCACGATGAACCATATGACTTTTCCTGAACATTTGTTAAAATTAAGATTAGAAAATAATCTTTCTCAGCAGGCAGTTGCCGATGAAATTGGGATTGCCCTGCGGACGTACCAATATTATGAGCGCGGCCAGCGAGAGCCTATGCTCACCACACTCATTGCCCTGGCTGATTTCTATGATCTCAGCTTAGACGAGCTGGTATGCCGCTCCCGATAGGGCGCGTGCCCCTTGCAGGCACCACCCTTCAACAGGGCGACGGCCGGAGTCCTTCACGTACCAGGGCGGCAGAAGGAGTACCGGATATTCAGTGGCACAGTCCATCAACCGACCGCCCAATGTCGGTAAACTCCCCCGTAAAGGGGGTCTGGGGGAACCCCAGCGGCTTTTTGGTTCCTTTTTGTCCGCACAAAAAGGAACCGCGGGGCATGGGGGCGCGCAGCCCCCGAAGCCATCGACCCAGATAAGATAAATTAAGATAAATTAAGAGAAAGAGGATCACAGCCATGGCAGACATGACCCCAATGATGCGGCAATACCTGGAAATTAAGGAACAGCACAAGGACTCCATCCTCTTTTTCCGCCTGGGCGACTTCTACGAGATGTTCAACGAGGACGCACAGCTGGCCAGCCAGGAGCTGGACCTCACCCTGACCAGCCGGGACCGCAGCAAGCCGGAGGAAGAGCGCACGCCCATGTGCGGCGTGCCCTACCACTCCTGTGACAGCTATATCAACCGCCTGATCGCCAAGGGCTATAAGGTCGCCATCTGCGAGCAGACAGAGGATCCCTCTGCCGCCAAGGGACTGGTCAAGCGGGACATCATCCGCGTCGTCACCCCGGGCACCGTGGACAGCTCCATGCTGGAGGGCAGCCAGTCCAACTATATCTGCGGTATCTACATAGATGACGAAAACGCGGGGCTGTGCTTCTGCGATATCACCACCGGCAAAACCCACGCCACCGCCTTCTCCGGCCCGGAGCGGCTGGGCCATGTAATGAACGAGCTGGGCCGCTTTTCCCCCGCCGAGGCGGTGCTCAGCGACGGGGCCTACAGCCAGCAGCCCCTGCTGGCGCTGCTGCGGGAGAAATTCAACTGCCGGGCGGAGAATTACGGCGAACGCCGTTTCCGTCTGGAGGAGGCCGCCGGGCGGGTGGAGACCCAGTACGGCAGGGAAGCCGCCGGACGGCTCCCCAACCCCGCCGCTGTTATGGCCCTGGGCGGCCTCCTCGCCTACCTGTACGAGACGCAGAAAACAGACCTGAGCCATATCAACGACCTGGAGTACTACGATCAGGGCCGGTTTATGGAGCTGGATCTCACCACCCGGCGGAACCTGGAGCTGACCGCCACCCTGCGGGGCAAAGAGAAGCGCGGGAGCCTGCTGTGGGTGCTGGACCAGACAAAAACCGCCATGGGCGGACGGCTGCTGCGCTCCTGGCTGGAACGGCCGCTCCTGAACGTAGCCGCCATCCAGCGCAGGCTCTCCGCCGTGGAGGCCCTGTCAAAGGACACCGTGGCCCGGGAGGAGCTGTCTGTGGCCCTCTCCGGCATCAACGATATGGAACGGCTCATTGGCCGCATCGTCTATGGCAGCGCCGGAGGCCGGGACGCGGCCTCCCTGCGCACCTCCCTGGAGCGCCTGCCCAACCTGAAGGAGAAGCTGGCCCCCTTCCCAACCGGCCGGCTGGGGGAGATGGCCGGGGAGCTGGATCTCCTGGAGGATGTCTACCAGCTGCTGTGCCGGGCCATTGTGGACGACCCTCCCTTCTCTGTCCGGGAGGGGGGCTTCATCCGCCCGGGCTACGACCCGGAGGTGGACCGCCTCCACGACATCCTCAGCGGCGGCAAGGGCATCATCGCCCAGGTGGAATCCCGGGAGAAGGAGAAAACCGGCATCAAGAGCCTCAAGGTCGGCTACAACAAGGTATTCGGCTACTATATCGAGGTCAGCAAATCCTACTACGACCAGGTACCGGCGGAGTACATCCGCAAGCAGACCCTGGCCAACTGTGAGCGCTACATCACCCAGGAGCTCAAGGATCTGGAAAATACCGTCCTCACTGCCAGCGAACGGGTGACTGCCATGGAGTACGAGCTGTTTACCCAGCTGCGGGAGCTGGTGGGCGCCCAGATGGGGCGGATCCAGGCCACCGCCAGCCTGGTGGCAGAGCTGGATACCCTGTGCTCCTTCGCCGCAGCGGCGGTGAAAGGCAACTACTGCCGCCCCGAGGTGGATGAGGGCGGCGTTATCGAGATCCACGACGGGCGGCACCCCGTGGTGGAGCGGGTCCTGCGGGACAGCCTCTTCGTGCCCAACGACACCTATATGGGTGAACAGGAAAACCGGGTGGCTATTATCACCGGCCCCAACATGGCAGGGAAGTCCACCTACATGCGCCAGGTGGCCCTTATCACCCTCATGGCCCAGATCGGCTCCTTTGTCCCGGCCCGGTCGGCCCGGATCGGGGTGGTGGACCGGATCTTTACCCGCATCGGGGCCAGCGACGACCTGTCCGCCGGACAGTCCACCTTCATGGTGGAGATGACCGAGGTGGCGGAGATCCTCAAGCACGCCACCAGCCGCAGCCTCCTCATCCTTGACGAGATCGGCCGGGGCACCAGCACCTTTGACGGCATGAGCATCGCCCAGGCGGTGCTGGAGCACTGCGCAGACCGGCGGAAGCTGGGGGCCAAGACCCTGTTTGCCACCCACTACCACGAGTTGACGGAGCTGGAAAATACCCTGCCAGGGGTGAAAAACTACAATGTCGCCATTAAGGCCCGGGGGGACGACCTGGTCTTCCTGCGCAAGATCCTCCCCGGCGGGGCGGACCGGAGCTATGGCATCGAGGTTGCCAAGCTGGCGGGCCTGCCGGACACCGTGGTGAAAAAAGCCCGGACGATTTTAAAGGATCTGGAGAGCCAGTCCGGGCGGACGCCGCCCCTGCTGGCCGCCCCCCAGGCCGGGCAGGTGTCCATGGAGGCGCTGGGGGAAGCGGAGGTCATCGACCGCCTGCGCCGGATCCAGCCCGACACCCTCACCCCCATTGAGGCCATGGGCCTGCTGTATGAACTGAAGCAAAAGCTGCCGTAATCCCACATTTTGACGAAAGCGGGGACACAGCCATGGCAAAGCAGAGACCCCTTGCGGGGATGACCAAAACAGAGCGGCTGCTGGGCGGCGTGCTCCTGCTCCTCTACCTGGTGGTGCTGCCGCTGACGGCGGATCGGGCCTTCGGACTGGTGGAGCATCTGACGGGCTGGGTGCTGGGGGAGGACGTGCGCAGCGCGGCCTACTACTACGTGCTGTTCGCTTTGACTGCGGCGGCATTCAGCGCCTTCCTGGCCCGGACCACCCGGGACTTCCTCTCCCGGGTGTGGAGCGTGCTGGGCTCGGTGTGCCTGGGCCTGGTGGCGTTCTTCGGCCTGGGGGAGCTCAGCGCACGGCTGCTGGGCCTGGTGCTTGCGGAGCAGGTCAACCTCAATGACGCGGCTATCTCCGCCAAGGTGGAGGCCGCACCCTACAGCACGGCGGTCATCGTCGTGCTCCTGGCCCCCTTTGTGGAGGAGATGCTGTTCCGTGGATACCTCTTCGGCAATATCCGGGAGTTCAGCCGGCCGGCGGCCTACGCCGCCTCCTGCCTGCTGTTCGCTTTCCTGCATGTGTGGCAGTTCGCCGCCGTGAACCACAGCTGGACCTACCTCTTGCAGATGCTGCAATACCTGATCCCAGGGCTGGTGATGGCCTGGACCTATGAGCGCTCCGGCACCCTGTGGGGGAGTGTGCTGCTCCACGCCGCAGTCAATGGGCTGGCGGTGGCGGCCCTGCTTTAACCAACCAGCCCACACAACCAAAAGGAGCTGCAATAATGAAAAACTGGTTTACAATAGATCCCCTTGACCTGGGCAGCACCATTATCAGCGAGTACCGCCACTGGGAGGAGACCCACTGCTACCTGCTGGCCGGGACAGAGCGGGCCCTGCTGATCGACACGGGCTTAGGTATCTGCGACATCTCCCAGCCGGTCAAGACCCTTACGGACAGGCCGGTCACGGCGGCGGCCACCCACATCCACTGGGATCACGTGGGCGGGCACAAATACTATCCTGATTTTTACGCCCATGAGGCGGAGCTGGACTGGCTGGGCGGGGCTTTCCCCCTGAGCCGGGAAACCATCCGGGAGATGGTGCTGGACCGCTGCGACCCGCCGGAGGATTTCCGGGTGGAGGACTACGAGATGTTCCAGGGGACCCCGTCGCGGGTGCTGAGGGATGGGGATATCATTGACCTGGGCGGACGGCGGCTGGAGGTCCTGCACACGCCGGGACATTCCCCGGGACATATGTGCTTCTGGGAGGCGGAGCGGGGATATCTGTTCACCGGCGACCTGGTGTACAAGGACGTACTCTTCGCCTACTACCCCTCTACAGACCCGGAGGCGTATTTGCAGTCCCTGGAGCGGGCAGCAGCCCTGCCGGTACGGCGGGTATTCCCCGCCCACCACGACCTGGACATCCATCCGGAGACGATCGTCCGGATGCGGGACGCCTTCCGGGAGCTCAAGGCACGGGGGCTGCTCCACCATGGCGGCGGACAGTTTGACTACGGGGACTTCGGGATCTGGGTATGAGGGGGCATCCGGGATGAGGTTTGGCCTGTTTAATTGGTGGAATGCCGCCGCTGTCGCCCTGCTGCTGATCCCCAATATTCTCTATGCGTGCAAGCACCGTGATTTCGGCTATCAGAGCGCCAGCCGGGCAGTCAACGCGGCGGAGCAGGCGGGACGCATTGGCTGTATGGTTTTTATGGTTGTGCCCTTAGGCGTGAAGGGCGGGGAATTGGGCTTCTGCTCGTGGGAGGAACTGGTCCTGTGGTGCGGCGGCACGGCGGCCCTGCTGCTGGCCTACTATGGATGCTGGCTGTGCTTTGCCCGGCGGTACACCCGCCCCCTCGCCCTGGCGCTGGCCATCCTGCCCTGCGCCCTGTTCCTTCTCAACGCCCTGCTGCTGCGGCACTGGATGCTGGGCCTGTGCGCGGTGCTGTTCGCTTGGGCCCATCTCATGGTTACATGGCAATGCACGAAAAGACGGAAGGAAACGTAACAAATGGATATTTGGGAAACATTATACGAAAAGGCCCAGTCGCTGTACCATCCAGAGGAGGTATCCCCCTTTATCTATGCCCACCATGTAGTCTGTGCGCTGGAGGCGGAGGATGGGCAGATTTTTACAGGGTTCTGCATAGAGAGCTGCTGCGGGGTCATGGATCTATGCGCGGAACGGGTCGCTGCGCTCCATATGTACATCAACAGCGGCCAGACCGTTGTCAAGCGGGCCATCACTTTCCGGGACCAGCCCCCCAGCAATGCGGACGGTGTGAGCGGGATGCCCTGCGGCGCGTGCCGGGAGTTTTTCTACCAGCTGGACGAGCGCAACGAAGAGATGGAGATCATGACGGACTATGCCAGGCGGGAAACCGTGACACTGAAGGAATTACTGCCCAATTGGTGGGGGAAGGAGCGGTATGCGGCGGCTGGGAAGTGAGCCAGCCGCACCCGCCTCACCAGGAAAGGAGGGCCTATGCCCCTTATTCAACAGCTTGATCCCCATGTCGCCGACCTGATTGCCGCCGGCGAGGTGGTGGAGCGCCCTGCCAGCGTGGTCAAGGAGCTGGTGGAAAACGCCATGGACGCTGGCGCGTCCGCCGTGGTGGTGGAGATCCAGCGCGGCGGCATGGCCCTCATCCGGGTGACGGACAACGGCTGCGGCATCGCCCCCGGGGAGATGCCCACCGCCTTCCTCCGCCACGCCACCAGCAAGCTGCGGGAGGCCGGGGATCTGGCCGCCATCGGCACGCTGGGCTTCCGGGGGGAGGCGCTGGCCGCCATCTCTGCTGTCAGCCGTCTGGACGTGCTCTCCCGGCAGAAGGGCGCGCAGCTGGGGGCCTCCCTCTCCCTGGTGGGCGGTACCCCGGGGCAGGTGGAGGACGCCGGGTGCCCGGAGGGCACCACGATGATGGTGCGGGAGCTGTTCTACAACACCCCTGCCCGCCTGAAATTTATGAAAAGCGACAGCGCTGAGGCCGCCGCCGTGGGGGCAATGCTCGGCCAGATCGCCCTGAGCCATCCGGAGGTCTCCATCCGTTACCTGCGTGACGGCAAGGAGGAGCTCCACACCCCGGGGGACGGCAAGCTCCTCTCTGCTATCTACGCTGTCCGGGGCCGTGATTTCGCCCTGAACCTGACCGAGGTGGAGGGGGGAGGCGAGGGCGTTTCCGTGCATGGCTACGTCACCGACCCCCTGGCGGGCCGGGGCACCCGGGCCATGCAGGCCTTTTTTTGCTGTGGACGGATGATTAAATCCGCCCTGCTGACAGCGGCCCTGGAGGAGGCCTACGCCAACCGGCAGATGAAGGGGAAATTCCCGGGCTGCGTGCTCCATATTGACCTGCCTCTCTACGAGGTGGACGTGAACGTCCACCCGGCCAAGACCGTGGTAAAATTTGTTCACGAGCGCGCGGTGTTCTCCGCTGTCCACCACACCGTAAAGGATACGCTGGACGGCGGCCTGAAGGCCGCTGGGACGGCTGTTCCGATGCCCGCAGGCCGGACAAAGGATGTCCCCACAGCTGGCGTCCGGGAGGCCATGGAGGCATCTGCCCCCAGGCCCGCCGGGCGGGCAAATCCCCCACCGCCCCTTGCAGCCCCCCGCAGCGATTTCTACCAGTCCATGGATGCCAAGACCTTCCGGGAGCAGGGCGTCCCCTCAGGCGGGCAGGGGAACCGCTTGCTCCTCCGCGACGGGGCCAGGCCAGTCTCCTCCCGGGAGCGCCCCGCCGCCCCGGCAGCCCCCTCCGGGGGGATAGGCACATTCGCTGTCCGCATCACCTCCCCGCCGCCGGGCGCACCGGAGAAGCCGGTCCAGCCACCGCCGGAGCCGCCTGCCCAGGCCTCCCTGACCGGCGGAACCCCCGTCCCCTGGCGGTTGGCCGGTGAGATATTCCACACCTATATCGTCGCCGAGGATGGCGAGGATATGTGGCTCATCGACAAACACGCCGCCCATGAGCGGATCAACTTTGACCGCATGAAGGCCAATACCGAGCCCATCATGCGCCAGCAGCTGCTCTCCTGCACGGCAGTGGATCTGCCCCAGGAGCAGTACGCCGCCCTCCTGGAGCATCTGCCGCTGCTGGAGGAGTTCGGCTTTGAAGCCGAGGACTTCGGCTCCGGGTGCCTCGCGATCCGTGCCATCCCGTCGGACCTGGAGACAGGGCAGATCCGGGAGACCCTGGAAATGCTGGCGGACAAGCTCCTCACCGGCGCAGGCGCGGACCCCGCCGCCGCCCGGGACGCCATGCTCCATACCATGGCCTGCAAGGCCTCCATTAAGGGCGGCTGGAAGAGCGACCCCGCAGAGCTGCGGGCCCTCATTGGCCGGGTGCAGAGCGGGGAAGTGCAGTTCTGCCCCCACGGCAGGCCGGTGAAAGTGAAGCTGAGCAAGTACGATATTGAGAAAATGTTCAAGAGAGCATAAACTAATTGCCGCTTTCTGCCGATATTTTTAAAATAGGCTATCATGTGCCGCCGGAAAGGAGACCTCCATGCCGCCCAAAATCCTCTGTGTCGTGGGCCCCACCGCCTGCGGGAAAACAAAACTGGGCGTCCTTCTGGCCCAGAAGTACTGCGGCGAGGTGGTCAGCGTGGACTCCATGCAGATCTACCGGGGCATGTCCATCGGCACTGCCGCCCCTACGGCGGAGGAGATGGCCGGTATCCCACACCACATGGTCGGTATAGCCAGCCCGTCAGAAAACTGGTCCGCTGCCCGGTTTGTCCAGGAGGCAGACCGCTGCATTTCAGATATTTTGTCCAGGGGAAAGCTCCCCGTCCTGGTCGGCGGCACGGGCCTCTATCTGGATGCCATCATCACAGGCCGTACCTTTGCCCCCGGCAGCGGGGAGGGGGCTGTACGCAGGGAGCTGTATGCCCGGCTGGAGCGGGATGGCATCGGGCCGCTGCTGGAGGAGCTGCACCGGGTGGACCCGGTCTCCGGGGCCAAGCTCCATCCCGCAGACCACAAGCGCATCCTCCGGGCCCTGGAGGTCTACCGGGAGACAGGGAAGACGATCTCCCAGCACGACCGGGAGACCCAGTCCCTGCCCCCTAAATACGCCCCTCTCTTTATCGGCCTGGCCTTCCGGGATCGGGAAGACATGCGGGAGATGATCGGCCGCCGGGTGGACGCTATGATGGCCGCCGGGCTCCCCGATGAGGTCCGCGCTTTGATGGAGGCAGGCGTCCCCCCCTCTGCCACCGCCCTCCAGGCCATCGGCTACAAGGAGCTGCTCCCCGCCCTGCGCGGGGAACGGAGCCTTGCGGAGGCGGCGGAGGAGGTCAAGCTGCGCTCCCGGCAGTACGCCAAGCGCCAGCTGACCTGGCTGCGGCGCAATCCGTCCATCCACTGGATATATTGGGAGAAAGAGCGGAATTTTTCCGACGCTCTCCAAAATGCGACAGAAATCCTCACCGCCCAGGGGCTACAATAGCCCTGCGGCGGACAAGCCCTGGCGTCCGCCCAGAAATGAAAAAAGAGAGGTAGACGACATGGCAAAAAACCCCAACCTACAGGACGTATTCCTGGCTTCCGCACGGCGAACCGAGACGCCGGTGACGGTCTTCCTGGTCAATGGCTTCCAGATGCGGGGCACAATCACCGGCTTTGACGCGTTCACCGTGATCTTGACCGCCGAAGGCAAACAGAACCTGATCTACAAGCACGCCATCTCCACCGTGAGCCCTGCCAGGAGCGTGGATCTCACCGAATGGGAGGAAACGCTGTAGGTCCATAAGCATCCCCAAGGAGAGTACATCATGAAAACCAGCACCCTGGCCACCCGGCTGATGATGGCCGCCATTTTCCTCACCGTTCTGGTCTATTTTGGCGTCAATCTGGCCGCTTACTTCATGGATCCCTACACCACCACCACCGCCTACGCCTACACCGGCGAGAAGACGGTGACAGTCTCCGGCTACGTGGTACGGGATGAGGAGGTCCTGCCGGGCGGCGGGGAGCTGGTCTACTCCTCCCGCAGCGAGGGGGAGCGGGTCAGCAACGGAGGGACGGTAGCCCTGATCTATCAGAGCCCCCAGGCGCTGGAGGACGCCAATATCCTGCGCTCCCTGGAGGAGCAGCTTGAGCAGCTCCTCTATGCCCGCACCTTGGCCACCGGCTCCCAGACCTCCGCCAGGATGGACGAGGAGGTCGCCTCCTCCCTGATTACCTTCCACCGCTCCCTGGCGTCTGGCAGCCTGACAGCCGCCAGCGACCAGGGCGCCAGCCTGCGTGCGGCTGTGCTCAAGCGGAGCTACGCCTACTCCGGCACCGGGGACTTGGAGTCGTCCATCGCCGCCCTCCAGGCCCAGATCAGCGCCCTGTCCGCCTCCGCAGGCGCTGGCGCTACCCGGGTCAGCGCTACCCGGGCGGGACTCTTCTCCGGCCTGATAGACGGATATGAAACGGTCCTCAGCCGGAGCGGCATCTTGCAGCTGACCCCCTCTGCCTACCGCGCCATCGCCCCTGTGGAGGGGGCGTCTGGCGTGGGGAAGATCATCTACGGTACCGGCTGGTCCTTTCTGACCATGATGCGCAGCGAGGATCTCAACCGGATGCAGGAGGGGGACACCGTCACCCTCCGCTTCCAAAAGGGGTTGGACCGGGATATGGAGATGCGGGTGTCCCACATCAGTGTGGAGGATGGCGGGCGGCGGGTGGTGGTGTTCACCTCAGAGCGGCATCTGAACCTGACCACCCTGCTGCGGCTCCAGAATGCCCAGGTGATTTTTGAGAGCTATTCCGGCATCCGGGTACCACGCAGCTCCGTGCGCGTGGACAACGAGCCCGTAACTGGCGACGACGGCACGCCTGTGCTGGATGAAAACGGGAACCCCAAGACCCAAAGTGTCACCTGTGTCTACTGCCTGTGGGGCACCACCGCCCGGCTCAAGCCGGTCAAGGTGCTCTGGCAGGAGGACGAGTACATCTTGGTGGTCCCGGATGAGGATGCCTTGTCGGCCTTCTCCTCCGAACAGGCCCGGGAGGGCCGCCGCCTGCGGGCGGGGGATCAGGTGATCACCGCAGCAGCAGATCTTTATGACGGGAAGGTAATCAGGTAATGACGATTGCAGAAAATATCCATGCCATCCGCGCCCGCATGGCGGACGCCGCACAGCGGGCAGGACGGGACCCCAAGGAGATCCTTCTGATCGGGGCCAGCAAGATGAACGATGCCGCCGCCTGCCAGGCGGCTATTGCGGCAGGCATTGACGCACTGGGGGAGAACCGGGTGCAGGAAATGGCGGCCAAGCTGCGGGAGCACGCCTATGACGGCGCCCCCCTCCACTTCATCGGCCACCTCCAGCGCAACAAGGCGCGCCAGGTGGTGGGCACGGCTGCGCTCATCCACTCCGTAAGCTCCCTGGAGCTGCTGGAGGAGATCGGGCGTCTGGCGGAGAGGCAGGGGCTGGTCCAGGATGTGCTGCTGGAGGTGAACATCGGCGGTGAGCAGAGCAAAAGCGGCTTTGCCCCCGACGTCCTCCGCGGGGCGGCAGAGCGGGCCGCGGCCATCCCCCATGTGCGGGTCCGGGGCCTGATGGCAATCCCGCCCATCCAGCGGGAGCCCCACGGGAATTTGCCCTTTTTCGCAAAAGTTGCCCGCCTTTATGTTGACATAGGCCGTGATTTGTACGATAATAAGTTCGACTATTTATCAATGGGTATGAGCGATGATTTTGAAGATGCCATTGCAGCCGGGGCCACGATGGTCCGTGTGGGCTCCGCCATCTTCGGCCATAGACAGTACCAATAACGATGGGAGGTTTCCACATGAGCTTGCTGGATAATATTAAACGGATGATTAATCCCCTCAGCGATGAGGACGATGACTACGATGAGGTTTTTGGTGAACCGGAATCTCCTTTCATAGACGAACGGCCCAGAGGGACAGACCGGAACCTCGTGGACAGCCGCCGGGGCAAGGTGGTCAATATCCACGCCACCACCCAGCTGAAGGTGGTGCTTGTCAAGCCCGAACGCTTTGAGAATGCCAGCGAGATCGCAGACCACCTCAAGGAGAAGCGGACTGTGGTGGTCAATTTAGAATCCACCCACAAGGACATTGCCCGCCGCCTGATCGACTTCCTCTCCGGCGTGGCCTACGCAGGGGAGGGCAAAATCAAGAAGGTGGCCGCCAATACATACATTATCACCCCCTACTCCGTTGATATCCAGGGGGATCTGATCGATGAGCTGGAGAACAACGGCCTGTACTTCTAGTTCCCAGCTTGACAAATGAGAACAGGGAGGGAAACACGCGATGATGACCCCACAGGAAGTGGCGAACTGCACCTTTGCAAAGTCCATGATGGGCGGCTATAACATGGCCTCTGTGGACGACTTTCTGGACAAGCTGACGGAGGACTACTCCGCTTTATTTAAGGAGAACGCCGCGCTGAAGGCCAAGCTGAAGGTCACTGTGGACAAGATGGCGGAGTACCGCGAATCAGAGGACGCCATCCGTACCACCCTGCTGACTGCTCAAAAAATGGCCACCTCCATGGTAACGGAGGCGGAGAAGAAGCGCGACGTACTGATTGCCGAGGCCACCCGCACAGCCAAAGCCCGCAAGACGGCTATTGAGCAGGAGGTCGCTGCGGAGGAGCGCCGCCTGGAGGAGGTCCGTGCCCGTGTGGACCGGGAGCTGGAGGCGGAGCGCCTGCGCCTGTCAGTCGGCCAAGAGCGCCTGCGGGGCTTTATCCAGGATGTGACTGCTGTCTGCACGGGACAGCTGGCGCTGCTTGAGCAGCTGCCGGAGCTGCCCACGGAGCCTGATCCCCAGGCGATAGCCATCGTCCAGGCAGCAGATGCCCCCCCGGCTGCTGATCCCCAGACAGCAGCGGCCTCCCAAGCTGCGGCAGTTATCCCCCAGGCGGTAGCTGCGATGGCTGTAGTAGATACCTCCGGCGGTGAACTTGCCCCGCAAAACGGGGAGGGCAGTGCCGTGGACGAGGAGGCATCCGAGGTTGAGCGGAATTTAAAAAATGTGTTGAGTGTATTCTCCCCGGCAAAGGAGGCAGCAGCTAACCTGCCGGAGGGGGATCCCTTTGCCGACACCAGTGTGGACAGAGAGGATCTGGAGGCAACCCGTGTGCTGAACCTGGAGGATCTTCAGTTCGGCCCCAATTATACAAAAGATTGAACCCTGCCAAACCAGCGGCAGAGGTCCTATCGGATATGAGCGGAATTCCGCTTCTTGACACGCAGAGGCGGCCGCACGGCCGCCTCTGCGCCTATATTGGAACCGGCTGTGTGCCTGCCGCGGCGCAGAGAAAGGAGAAAGCCGCTATGAACGGCCCTACCATTGTTGCCCTGCTTTACGACTTTGACAAAACACTCTGTACCCAGGATATGCAGAATTACGACTTCATCCCCAGCCTGGGCATGGCCCCCGGCGACTTTTGGCGGGAGGCCAACGATTTTTGTCAGGCCGAGCACATGGATGGCGTGCTGGCCTATATGTATACCATGATCCGTAAATGCCAAGCTCTGGGCGTGCCGCTGACCCGGCAGAGCCTGAACCGCTGCGGGCAGAGGATTACCTTTTTCCCTGGCGTACAGGACTGGTTTTCGCGGCTGAACCAGTACGGCAGCTTATTGGGTGTACAGGTAGAGCACTATGTCATCTCCTCCGGCCTGCGGGAGATCATCGACGGCAGCACCATTGCCGGGGAGTTTAAGGAGATCTATGCCAGCGAGTTCTACTATGACGGGGAGGGGCGGCCTGTCTGGCCCAGGCTTGCGGTAAATTTTACCGCCAAGACCCAGTTCGTGTACCGGATCAACAAGGGGGTGCTGGATGTAGCGGACGACAAGGCCCTCAACGATTCCATGCCGGATAACAGCAAGCGTGTCCCCTTCACCAACATGATCTATATCGGCGACGGCCTCAGCGACGTACCGTGTATGAAGATGATGCGGGCCTACGGCGGCCAGGCGATCGCGGTCTATCAGGCTGCCAACCGCTCCGGGGTGGAGCAGCTGCTGCGCCAGAGGCGGGTGGACTTTATCTACCCCGCAGACTACCGGGAGGGAACAGCGCTGGAGGCCACGGTCAAGCAGATTATCCGGAAAATGGCTGTCAACCATCATCTCAACGAGGAACATGCCCGGCAGCTGCGGGATATCTAAGCCAGCAAGCGCAACCAAGATGTATTGTATCAAGGGTGAGTTTGAAACTTACCACATTACACATTGGCGGCGGCTCGTTTGTGGCAAGACGGCAGCGCAGCGGAGAGGGGGCGATAGGTACAGGCTGGGGAAAAGTATATACCAGCCGCAGTTTGTCTGTTCTGCTGGTAAGCTGGATCGGCCAAAACAAGAGCGTCCTGGACAGCTGGGACGCTCTTTGTTTGCCCCAGTTTCAAGGCGGACATTTAGACAGACAGGGGGCCTTGTGAGTGCGCGACTTTAAGCCCCGCCCGGCCCATCCTCAATACTTCTATCAGGCGATGTACGCACCCAACTAGGTGGTGATCTCCACCGTCCCCGGAATGGAAACAGACGCCAAAGGCGGCTTAAAAATCGGGAGCGATGCTCACGATTTAACAGGGGCTTGGGGTCGGTCAGCCACTAACAAGCGGTGCCGGGTATATACCGGCGCATTGCTTGCCACTGCTATCAGCACCTAAAAAGGGGATTGTATCCCTCCCGCGCTGATGGTATAATCAAGGCATAACATCTTGACAAATCGGGACTGGTATCATACATCATGTATGGAGGGATAACGCCATGTTTTTAGAGACAGAACGCCTCATTCTGCGGAAATTACGGGAAGAGGATTATGGGGATTTCCGCGCCTATGCTGCAGACGAGGAGATGTGCCGTATGATGGGTCGGCATGTGTTGGACACGGAGGAAGCCACCGCCCGGGCCTGCTTTGATTGGCTGAAAGACAAAGAGGAGCGAGGCTACGCGCTTATCCTCAAAGAGACAGGGCGCGTCATCGGCAACTTGACTGTTACCACCGTACCGGAGAACTTGGCGGCACGGGAACCTCTGGCTGGGAAACAAGGGCGGTCTCTAAACTTCTCTATTTCCCGGGTGTACCAGCGACAGGGACTCATGACAGAGGCCCTGCGGGCTGTTACGACCCATCTCTTTGCAGAAGAAGGCCTGGATTATGTTCAATGCGGCCATTTCGACTTCAATGCTGCATCGGCAAAACTCCAGAAGAAGCTAGGTTTTGTCCATTTGACCACCGTGGAGCTGGATTTCGAGGGGTTCGCGGAAAAGGTCATCTCAGTGGAAAATGTGCTATGGAGTTCGTTGTTATGAGACAAGACTTCGCCAAACTGTACCGCAGTGGCTACGCTGGTATGCCGGCTGAAAAACTTTTGTCATTTCTAAAACTCCCCCTTGACAAATGTTCTCTCATGACAACCAAACTGGTGGAAAGTCCGGTCTGCCGTATCCTCTGTCTTAACTTTTTAGTTCTGGTATACTCCCATTACACGGATATAATGAATCCTAAGAAATTGGGTTAATCCAGTTATTTTAGCTGCACGTTTTGATTTCACTTCTTAAAAAATAAGTGTAAGGGATAAAGCATCCATGATATGCTTTATCCCTTACATTTATATGGTACTAAAAAGTGGCGTTCCTGTTCTCCCCTGTAGGGGAGTGAGAAACGCCACTTAATAGCTGCTGTATGAAGTTTTCAGTTTTCCTTGCTGCCGACGTGTCATGTCAGCTTCGCTTGCTGTCCGTTAAAAAAATAGTAAACCGGTAGGTAAATTCAATCCTCATATCCTGTGAAATACCTGTATTTCACGGTTTTTTTGAGATAGCCGAGAGATTTTACCTTAATAAATAGTATGTTCTGTTGACGGAGGTACGAAGCACCCAATGAGGATTGCTATAAACATAAACCATCTGGAGCCAGCTGGTACATCCTATAGGACAATAAAAAGATGAAAAAGAGTGACCAATTTCTGGTTAACCAGCTTTTGTTTTCTGTCTTATTATGTAGACATAGAAAAGGAGAGACGGCGTTGGAAAAATATTTGAACTTAGATGGTCTGGAACACCTGTGCAGAAAGGTGAAGACAGATCTGGCGGAGAAACAGGTGCAGTTGTCAGGCCGGCCGGGTCAGGTAGTTGGTTTTGACGCTGCGGGATGTGCTATCCCGCAGGATATCCCCTCTCCTGAGAGCCTGATGATGGTACCTGGCGGCGGGATAATTGAGATGGGTGCAGGCTTGGGGGAAGGGCCGTATACTTTTGAATATGAAGAGGACGGCAAAGGCGGTGCGGTGAGCGCAGCAGAGGTGGCTTATGACGGAGTAGGGAGCGGACTGGAGGCTGTAACGGTGCAGGGAGCCATCGATACGCTAAGCGAGGCCAAAGCGGACGCAGGCCGGGTAAGCAATCCGAACCTGCTGGATAATTGGTATCTGGCAGCCCCGATTAACCAGAGGAATCAGCCGGAGTATCGTGGAGGGCCGGAATATTGGCAGTCAGTTTATGGAATAGATCGATGGACATCTGCCGCAATTGTCTCTCTAACAACTGATGGGATTCATTGCACAGCAGACAGCTATGAGCCACGCCTGATACAATATATAGAGCCTTATCGATTTTTATCAGGTCAGACCTACACAATATCCGTGCTATTTGCCAATAAAACGCTTCTTACAGCATCTGGCGTGGTTGACCTCACAGCACCGGAATATACATATTATTTCGGTGTTAGTGGAGATGCCTGCGGGATTTCCCTCTCTTCTGACACTGAAAAAAAGGTTGCGTTTACAGTAGGTGGTGACGCGGGGGCCAGTATTTCGCCAGTTGCGGTGAAGCTGGAGCTGGGTGCGGTTCAGACCCTAGCTCACAAGGAGGGGGCTGCCTGGGTGCTCAACGACCCGCCGCCGGACAAAGCACTGGAGCTGCTGAAATGCTGCCGGTATTATTACAGTTCCATGTATAGCGGGATAAGCACACGGAACCTCCATGTTTTCCAACTGCAAGAGGCTTCCGATGTGCTAACGGTTAACGTAAGTTTTCCGGTCCCCATACGCACGAATCCCACCGTGACAATTTTTTCCGGAGATGGGCAAACAGCAAATGCAGTGTCCGCTTGGGCGGCAAACACAACGATACCGAATGTGAATGTCTACGGACGTGAATCGAATACAGGTACATTGGGATTGGGGACACTTGCTGCCAGTGCCGCATTGCCAGCGGGTACCTACTCTTTTCATGTCATTGCAGACGCAAATCTATAGGGGGAAGCATGGATACTTTCTATTATAAGCACTATATGACCACCGGCGGCCAAGGCCGCATCACGGCTGGCTGGAGGTGATGCCCACATGTCGATTTATGTAAGGGATGCCGAAGGTAACAGGCGGAAAATTGCCGGTACAGGACTGCCTGGATCTATGGGCAAGAGCGCCTACCAGTATGCCGTGGAGGGTGGTTTTGTGGGAACAGAAGATGCGTTCCGGGCACTCATGGGGGTGCATAGCAACCCCAACCTGTTGGATAACTGGTACTTGGCAGACCCGATCAACCAGCGGAACCAGACGGAATATACAGAACGGGGATATGCAATAGACAGGTGGGTACTGGCACAAGGTGAGCTAGTGCTGCAAGAAGGCCGCACGTTATTGCAAAAAAATGCCATTATATACCAGGCATTGGATACACCAGAAAAATATGTAGGGAAACAGATGAGTGCGTCAGTCTTACTGTCAGACAATACGCTTATTTCCGTTTCAGGTGTAATGTCTCATACATCACATGTGGAAAGTAAAAAAAGTGGCACGACAGTATTTATGGGAGCGGTCATCGGTTTTGGCCTGACGTTCCCTGTGGTTTGTATAGGAACTGACCCAGAAAACCCTGTAATACCCCAGGCCGTCAAGCTGGAACTTGGACCTGTGCAGACCCTGGCCCATAAGGAGGGAAATACCTGGGTACTCAATGACCCGCCGCCGAATAGGGCACTGGAACTGGCAAAATGCCAGAGATATTTTTTTAAAACAACGGATCATTTTATTTCTTACAGCGTTGAAGGAAGGCCGACACAATATGTATCTGCCCCCCTTCCTGTCACCATGCGGGCCAACCCAGTGATCACGGGATTAACATATGCCCCTGATATGAACAAGCCAGAGGCCTCTGGGTGGGCAAACCGGACATCGTCCATACTCTTTCAATGCGTAAATGGGCAATTCCAGGTTACAGGGTTTAGTGCATCTGCGGATTTATAAAATAGGGTTGGAGGCGAATGAGATACCAACACGCCGGAGAAATCAGTTGATTTTTCCGGCGTGTTGGCTATTTTTGCTGTTTGGGCGGTTATCCTGAGATGTAATGTATAAAGGGTGGTTTCACCAGACCACTACATTACATTGACTGCGGTTCATTTGTGGCAGAATGGCACAGGCTGGAGGGGCGGTGATTGACCAGCAGAAGGGAACCGAAGCGGGAGCGTCTGGGGATGACCTGGGCGCTTCGTTCTCTTTGCTGGCCCTCTGCTAAGTGCGCACTTACCCACCACCAGCAAGCTGGAGGTGGTATGGCCTGCGGCCATCGTGCGCCCTCCGGGGGCTGCTCCGCCGGGGGCCTTCCCTGCCGGTATATACCAGCAGACGCCAACGGCGGCTTGTGCATCGGACGAAGCTGCGCCGATCACCGGGGCTTGGGGGCCTTCGGCCACCAACAAGCGGCACAGGGTATATACCTGTGCATTGCTTACCCACTACTATCAGCCCCTATAAATGCGGGTTGTAAGTTGCCAGTATTGTTGGTATACTTTGCTCATATCAATTGACAAATCATAGAAAGCAGGTGTTGACGTGGTTATATATAATGTGGGAAATAGAGTAATGAATACTTATATTTATCATGCTCCCGAAGGCTACGTGATGATTGATACGGGATATGAGCACAGCCTGAAAAATGTTGAGAGAAGATCGTATAGGCACGGCATAGTATTGTCTAATATTAAATATGTTTTTCTAACTCATGCCCATGATGACCATGCGGGATTCCTAAATGAATTACTGTGGAAATACCCAGATATAAAAGTTATCATACATAGTCGTGCTATGCCCACACTTCTAAGAGGGCAAAATTCATTTATCGGTGGCTGCAGCAGTTTGATCGCATTGGCTTTTTGTAAGTTTATGGGACTGATCGGCAAAGGGAAGCATCTTTTTCCTGCAATCGAACAGCAAAATATTGGCAAATTTGTTGAAATATCGCCCCAAAACTTATCGTCTTTAGAAGCCATATTGCAGGGGAAGATTCTGCTTACACCAGGACATACTTCAGACTCTATTTCCCTCAAAATAGACAATAAAATCTTTTGTGGTGATGCCGCAATGAACGGCATACCGAGTATCAAAAGAGTTACCATATGGATAGAAGATAAAAGCGCCTATCAAAATTCGTGGAATATATTGACTAATGAAAAAGCTGATTGGATTTATCCTGCACATGGGAAACCCTTTAAGCGAGGGGATTTGGAAAAGTATATAAATTGTATTCCTAAGATCAGACTTTACGAATTAAAATAATCTGTGCAAATTTTGACTTATCGGGGGAACTTCCTCTTTGGGGTAAAATCCCCCTTGACAAATGTTCTCTTGGAAAAATATTACACCAAAAATCCATTAAAAAGCCTGCAAACAAAAGTCAAGACTTTTTTGCAGGTTTCGTACCATATTCTTCCGGCATTTTCAATCGCTATCGTTGTGCTTGCGTGACACGGCTGCAGCAGGGCGGAAAAAACAAAACTCCGGGGAAATCAACTGATTTCTCCGGAGTTTTGGCACGCCGTGAGGGATTCGAACCCCCGGCCTTCTGGTCCGTAGCCAGACGCTCTATCCAGCTGAGCTAACGGCGCTTGTCGCTACGGCATTTATAATACCACAAGCATCCGAAGAATGCAAGAGTAAATTTTGCATATCCACAAAAATTTTGATAAGATCGTCTGGCCCTTGGTCATATTCTAATAACCCCCAAGGATTTCCTACCAACCTCCTCGCCGTTCGCAGTCTCCTTTCATAAAGACATACTTCTCTTCTGTGGACAGACCGGCGGAAAACCGGTAGCCCAGGCCGTCGAAGTTCCGGACTTCCCCCGGTGATCTGACGCCGTGTTCCGCCAGCCACCGAACCATCTGTCCCCGGGCCATTTTACACATCGTGCCTTTTTCTATCACTTTTCCATCTTTCAGCTCACCAAAGGTGCAGGTAATCATGCGCACGGCCGGCGGCAGGTGGGGCCCTACTGCCCGGCTGTACTCCTTAGAGGCCAGGTTCAGGACAACATCCGTCTCTACCGCCAACTGTTCCGCTAACCGTCCGCCCCAGAAGGCATACAGCCCCTTGCAGCCGTCTACAGTCAGCTGGGCCTGCATTTCCAGGCGATAGGGCGTCACACCGTCGAAGGGCCGCAGCAGGCCATAGAAGCCGGATAGGATCCGCAGATGCTCCCGGAGATAGTCCAAATGCCCATTCTCCATGACGCCGGGCGCCATATACTGATATTGGATCCCCTCATATGACAGGATCGCTGGTGTCAGGTTCCTTTGCAGATCCATATCCCGCAGGCGCTCCACATTCTGCTGTGTGATGGCGTCGTTGCACCTCCAGAGCCTTTGCAGCTCGCTGTCGGACTTTGCCTGCATGGCTGCTTTCAACTGTTCTGTTTCCCCGAGGAACTGGGGGAGTCCTTCAACAGCAAAGCTATCTGTGTCAATGTTCATTTTCTTCGCCGGAGAGATTATGATCCGCATAGCCGCCCTCCTCATGCCAAGCTGGTGTAGCCTATTCCATCTGATTAGCAGAGTATGCCATCACCGGC
This sequence comes from uncultured Oscillospiraceae bacterium, assembly GCA_910583885.1. Taxonomy (GTDB): domain Bacteria; phylum Bacillota; class Clostridia; order Oscillospirales; family Oscillospiraceae; genus Pelethomonas. Next base: position 33,919 of record CAJUAC010000011.1, read on the forward strand.
TCCTTGTCAAGTACCCAGTAAAAAATCCATCAAAAAAGTGGTATCAACAGGAGGGCCGGCCCCCTTTCTCAGCTCCCTGTATGCGGTTGCCCTACCTCCCCTGTGCAGCTCCCGCTGGCAAGCGCATCCAAAACAGCGCCGATATCGCAGTTGATGCAGACTGCGCGGTCTGCAATAGCCTTTGGTGCAAATGCCCAGCCAGTATTGATACATACATAGACGGCGTTGGGGTTTTCTGACGTATATTCCCAAAAGGGATACTTAATTACCGCCGGTGTGTTCCCACCCACCCCCAGCTCCAGAAGCACCATCCGCCTCCCTCTGTGACACCGCAGGAAGTCCTGATACCGCCCTGCTGCCTGGTACCACCCATCATCCTGCACAAAGCAGTCATCTGTCCGCAGGTTCATCGCCATAGGCCTGCCGCAATGTGGGCAATAGGGGACAAGCTGCGATGGCACCTTCATATCCCGCTGCTCTGCCTGCATCCGGCGCACCGCTTCTTCGTTATCATAGGTGCTTTGATGGCATGGCCCGGAACACTGCCACAGCCCATAGTCCCCCTGGGTGTAGAACAGCCGCTTCTTTTCAAAGCCCGCCAGCTGGAACTGGTGATCCACATTAGTTGTGAGGATAAAATAATCTTTATCCCCTATCCATTCCAGGAGCCTCTGATAGACCGGCTTTGGGGCGCGTACATAGCGGTTTATCATGATTTGCCGGCTCCACCATGCCCATGATTCCTCCCGTGATGCAAATGGGTAAAAACCACCGGAGTACATATCCTGGATACCGTATTTACTGGCAAAATCTTGGAAATACCTTTCAAAGCGCTCCCCGGAGTAGGTCAGCCCCGCTGCCGCGGAAAGCCCTGCACCCGCGCCGACCAATACAGCCTCCGCCTCTTCAAGCACCTGCTTCAGCTGTCCGGCCTGGTCCCAACAGCTGGCGGTAGATTTCTGCGTCAATATCCTTGAAAACATTCAAGATCACCCTCTTGATGGACGAATCCTGCCGGAGAAAACCGGCAACAGTTTTTATGGCGATTTCAGCGGCTTCCTGATGGGGGAAATGGAATTCCCCGGTGGAGATGCAGCAGAAGGCCACGCTCTCCAGGCTGTGCTCCGCCGCCAGCTCCAGGCAGGCGCGGTAACAGGATGCCAGCTCCTTGCAGTCCTTGCTGGTGACGCGGCCATGGACAATGGGGCCCACCGTATGGAGGACGTACCGGGCGGGGAGGTTATATCCCTTCGTCAGCTTGGCCCGGCCAGCTGGCTCCGGACTGCCCTGGGCCTGCATGAGCCGATTGCACTCGTCCCGAAGCTGGAGGCCGGCCGCTGAGTGGATGGCGTTGTCAATACAGCCGTGGCAGGGATGGAAGCAGCCCAGCAGGGCGCTGTTGGCAGCATTGACAACAGCGTCCACCCCCAGCCGGGTGATATCCCCCTGCCAGACGGCGATTTGTGGGTGGGCGGGGACGGTGGGGAGCCCCATCCCGTCCACCACACCTTTCTCCTCCCGCTCCGCCGACAGCAGCGCATCCTGCACCGCGAGGTACTCCTCCCGCAGCGGCATAGGTGGGCGGATGTTCATCAGGCTGCGGAGCAGGCGCCGCTGCCCAGCAGCATCCGCCGAAAATGACCGGGCCTGGGGCCTGTAGCCCGGTAGCTCGTCCAGCAGCATAGCGTTGATCTGCCGGAGCTGTTCTATACGCTTCATCCCTGCCACCTCCCTGGTTCCATCTGATTTATCCGCTTACCACAGAAATCCTCTCCTGGATATGTTGCCCACCAGCAGCCTCATCCACTATGGCGATGGCATAGTCCGCATAGCTGACGGTGCTCTCGCCGCGGCTGTTCAAGGTCAGCTCCTCGCCGCCCAGGATATATGCCCCGGTGCGTGCGCCCTCTGCCTGGAAATCCCCGGCAGGGCTCACATAGGTCCACTTAACATCCTTCCGCCCCCGCAGGTAGCGGAGCGCCTCGTCATGGGCCGCCGCCAGGGGCTTAAACGCATCGGGGAAGTCCGGGCCATCTGCCACTGTGGCGGTATGCTCTTGGTTGACATACAGGCTCCCTGCGCCGCCGACAATAAGCAGCCGCGTGTTGGTGTTGGCCACTGCGCCGCAGAGCTGCTTGACCGCCCGCGGGATCTCCCCGATGGTCTCCGGGGTCCATGCGCCAAAAGCATCTACCACCACGTCGAAGCCCTCCAGATCAGCGGCCGTCAGCTCAAACAGATCCTTCACAATGGCCTTGGCAGCGGCGGAGCGGTTCTCCCCACGGACCACAGCGGTGACGTCCATCCCCCGTCCCAGGGCCTCCTTGACGATCAGACGGCCAGCCTTCCCATTGGCGCAGATAACAGCAACTTTCATGTGTTTATACCTCCATACAGCCGGTTTTTATTGGGAACACCGGGTGTGTTCCCCTTTGCTGCCTGTATCTTAGCAGATGCCCTGGCGTTTGAAAAGTACGCACCTATTTGTGCCTTGGTTACTTTTCGGTTACTTTTGCGTAGTTTCAAGGGGTTTCAGCGTTCAACTTTTTTTGTTCATGCAGTTACGCGCAGTTTGGAGCAGTTGGATTTGTGTACTATTTTGTGTACCAGCTATTACCCAAAAACCTAGTTATATCAAGGCTTGCGGCCCTCTGCTTTGTGTACAGTCTGCCGCAAATAGACATGGAGGGCGAAAACCGCCCTCCATGTCGCAGGTCATAGAAAGTGACAATCACTCCGTGCTTATCACTTTCCATGACCTATTATTTTTCCTCCCCTAGACCCCGCCAGTATAGGGAAAAATCTATACAAAATTTTGGAGCCAGTTGGTCAATGGTTCCTAAAATCGTTCTGTCGTTGCGAACCCTACCCCCTCTATGGGAGTGGGGTTAATTTTTTGCCAATTTAGAAAGGAGTAGAGCCATGTTAAGCAAAATCTATCGGGAAATTGTCAAGCATGAGCATGATACCGTCAGGCGTGAAGGGCTGGTTGATGATCTGATTGACCAAGTAACCGAGCCATACAAAGACCAGTTGAGCGACAGAGACATGGAGACATTGAAAGATATTCTAGCGGCTGTCGCGCTGGCAGGAGAAGAAGCAGGATTTGAAATAGGTGCAAAGTTCGCTATCAGGCTTTTACGGGAATTGACGGACTAAAGTAGGTCAATCATCTGTAAAATACGGCGTTTCTTGTCAATATCGGCATATTTTAGCTTATCCATAATCTGACTATCCAGCGTCATTGTCGCGCTCTTGTCAACTTTGTAGAAATACTCCCCGCTGATGAAGAAATCAACAGAGCATTCGAGAATATTTGCAATTTTGACGAGGGCAGACAGTGACGGGTGGGCGCGGCCCCCCTCAATGTTGGAAATATGGGAAGGGTTGACATCCAGCTTATTTGCAATAAATTCCTGCGTCAATCCTTGATTCTGCCGCCGTTCCTTGATTTTTTGGCCAATTTGCTTAAAGTCCAAGTCTGTCATACCCTCACCCCCTACCCTTGTAATATGTCCCAATTTTAATATACTTGCGTTATTAGGGTAAGGAGTTAAAAGAAAATAACATTTGCAATAGCTAATGTTTTGTGATATACTGTCGAACGTGAATATCTGCTTCTCCCCGTATAGGAAGAAGCTGGAAAATACGATCCATAGGGACAACCACAAATTCACTCATACGAAAGGACTAGAAAATATGTTGAAGTGGACACTTGTTTCTGTAGGAGCTATCATTGCGGGGCTGGTATCGGCTCTTGTCTGGTCAAACACTGTTCTGACAATTATATGCTTGATTGTGTTGCTCATATCTGCTTATATGGGCGATGAAAGTAATATAAAAGCAAACGGAAAGAGAAAAGCACTAATTGAAAAATACTATGATACATACGGCGATCGTTTATTACAATCGGATGAATTGCTAAAAAAACTTGCAAAAGAAGTTGGCTATATAGGTCCCATCAATCAAAAGCAGATTGATATACTAACCTTTGATATACGTTCATTCAAATATAAGAAATGACGCAAAGGAGGTCAATATGAACATAATTGTACTTATAATTATTGGGATTGGCATTTATTTTCTTGTGTCTGGTAAAGCCAGTGCTGGGAACGTAGGAAAATTCTGGTTAGGAATCCTAGCCAAAGGATTTTACTCAGTAATAGCAATCGGATTATGTATGGCAATCCCCATCCCTGTTGTAAATGTTATTTTAGCTATCTATTTTGTTTTGCAAATCTGGAAAAGCCCTGTTGACTTGTAGTAGCACTACCATAACAGGACAGCCGTACACAGGCCGAAAATGTAACATGAAGAAGGGCGATACCTCACGCGGGGTATCGCCCCTCTCCCGTTCTTAGGGAAAAATGAAGCATATTCGGAGATAATAGGCGGTCAATCCAGCGTAAAGTCTCGAAATAATATACCAAATCGGCAAAACTATCAGACCAGGGGTGCTGTCAACTCATGACCCATGTCCTATTTTATGATCTTTTATTCTCCGCTAAAATATCTTATGCTATGCTCCAGTATTTTCCCAATTCACGCCGATAGGCGGGAAGAAGATGGGCTTGATTCTTTGGGGCTGTCACCCGGCGCGTCCCGTTGGGACGCGCCGAGCGGTCCCTATCGTAATAGAGGGACGGGGGCCAAATCGTGTCCGCCCTCTGCAACAATGCAATGTAAATCATGCTCATAGAGCCGCTTGCGGATATAGGCAATCTGCCCCGCTGTGAATTGGCTCTTGATGGTGGCAGGGTACACACCACGCCCATTGACCAGCCTGATATATTGCTTTGCCCGTTGGAGCGTGGGCCGCTTGGAGAAAATCAAGGGTAGTTGTTCCCTCATGTGTTCCCTGCTGATGATCTGATGATGTAGGCCCAACCGCTCGATCATTCGATTGATACGTTCCCGCTGGAAATCCTCTTTCATTACATCGGCCAGCGTGACAGACGGGGCATGGTTGAAGAAGTGCCGCAGAACCCGCCGCCGAAATTGAAATTCCAGACGGAGAAAATCATGTAGGCTGTCGCACAGCTCTAGGTATCGCTCAAATTCTTTGTCAAGGTCCTTTAAGTCTCTATCCTGTATTTCTTGTAGTTTTGGGTAAATCCGAACTACCGTTCCCGCCGCTTTGTGGCGTTTTAAGACACTATTCAAATAAAACGTGTTCTTATATTGGCAGGGGATGTAAGCGCCGAGGAAGAGCCTGGAATAGGCTCCTAGATACCATTGGCGCTGTCCTGGGTCAATACGGTGAAGAAGAAACAGGTCTACCCGAGAGACTTCCCAGGTGGCTACATCACAGACGGGAACGCTGACGATTTCAGACAAAATACTATTGACCTGCTCATAAAGAACAGCATCCAGATTTTCCATATCCAGCGGAAAAAGGTTACTGCCTCTTACCAGCCTGGGGACGGAAAGTGTTACCCATAATTCCCCATAGGTATGCCGATAGGCATAAAAGTGACAGGTCAATCCTTTGTATCTGATGAAGAAGTGACTATCTCGTACATTGGCTTTCCTAAAATATTTCCACGGCACAGAATGATTCAGTACCAGGGGTGTACTAAGCTGATGGTAAATTCTAACGGTATCTATATGACATCGCATTGTATACGCCCCCTTCCATGACGTAGTATAGCATGGTCACTTCCAGTTGTCAATATAAATATTATATTTAATAAAAATAAAATAATATTGACAACTGAGTAATCATTGAGTATAATAACTTTATCGAGAATCTTCCATATTGTAAAGTTTGATTGTGGACACTTAACTATTATCAGAAAGGATGATGAAAATGTATCGGATTGATGAAGCGGTCAAGTACAATCTAAAGGCTCTGCGGTTGGATCGCGGTCTGACGCAACAGGCCCTGGCTGACTTGGCAGGAGTGTCGAAGCAGACTGTCAGCAACGTCGAGAAGGGCCAGGGGGCCAATAGCAGGACATTAGAGCGCATTGCGGAATGTCTGGAAGTTTCCCCCCTTACCTTTTTCAAAGAGCCAGAGAAGGGCGCAGACATTGAATTTAAGCGGGTATCTGCCAAAGCCGCAAAATTCAACACAGCACAGTATACCGCCACATTGGGACAAGCCGTGGACTGCATTGTAAAGGACGTTGCAGGACGGATATACACTATCAGCGTCATGCCAACAGTCCAGTCAGTGTTTACAGAGAACAGGGACAGACTGCTTGACGGCCTGAACGCCGAGAGAAGCGGCACGAATTATTCTGTGCTGGCTACCTTTGAAGAAGCTATTCTCCAACAACTAAAAAAATCCATCTTCCCCAACGAGAACATGGACGATGATATAGACGAGCTGGTGGAGGATTGACAAATGTTCAAGGTAGTATATCCCAATAAACCACAACCACAACCACAGCCACAGCCTAAGAAGAAAAAGACTGCTGTTAATCTCGACAACCGACTGTTAGTCAATACCTCTGAACTCATGCTTGCGCTGGGCTGTGGACGCCCTTCGGCGATTGAGATCGGAAGCAAAGCAGGCGCGCGGGTAATGCTGGGCCGAAAAGTCGCGTGGAATCTGGCGGCTGTGCGAAGGTATCTCGATAGCACCACCGAAGCCCAACGCCCCGTATTATTGCGGTAGTGTTCCGGCAACGCTCCTGCGGAGCGTTGCCGTCACCAACAAATCAAATGAGAGGAAGTGATAACCTTATGTACCCACGCATGAGAAAAGAGCCAGGAGCCACCGTCCAAAGTCACTCCTAGCCCTTTTTTCAGATCACAGGGAACGCCCTGCAAAAACAGTATAACATGGTCAGGGCGTTCCTTCAACTACTTTTTTACAGGAGGAATGACGATCATGGCACTAGACAAAAACGGCAAGCAGCTCCCACGGGGAGTATCGTACAAGGCCGACAAGGGCTTGTATATGGCCCGCTTCATGTTTGAAGGGCAACAACACACCAGCTACCACAAGGACGTAAAATCAGCCCAAAAATGGCTGAGAGACGCGAGGTACGAGGTGGAACACGGCTTAGCAGGCCGCGCGGATAAACTTAGCCTAGATAGCTGGTACACGGTATGGATGGAACAATATAAAATTCCTTCCATCAAAGAAACAAGTGCTTTGAATTACGCTCAAATGTACGCACATTACATACAACCCGTTTTAGGCAAAATGCACTTGTCAAAAATCAAGCCCCTTCATATTAAGCAAATCTACAATGATTTGTTGGAAAGGGGATTGGCACCCAAGTCAATTTCCAACATTCAAGGTATGTTCTATGATCTGATGGAAATTGCAGTTAAGAACGATTTAATCATCAAAAACCCTTGCGCTGGTGTGACCATTCCAAAGGCTGAAAAGACAGAGCGCCGCGTCCTGACGATAGCGGAACAAGCAAAAGTGATGGAATACTTGAAGCACGATGAATGGAAATATTTAGAACCCCTGGTGACAGTTATGCTTGGCACGGGCCTGAGAATTGGGGAAATCCTTGGGCTAACTTGGTCTGATATCGATTTTGAAGAAAATCAGATCACGGTCAATAAAACCTTGGTCTACCCTAAAAGTATGAAGGACGGGAAGCACAGATTCAAATACCAGACCCCTAAGACCCGTGACAGTGCAAGGACAATTCCTATGTTAGCAGATGTAGCAACGGCCCTTCGGCACCAGTGGCGCAACCAGAGCCGCCTAAGATTATTTGTTGGGGCCGAGTGGGAGCCGCTAGAAGGTTTCGAGCATTTAGTATTTCCCAACTTTAACGGTAGGCCATACCAAAATGGTGAGATACGAGGATTCTTTATCAAGCTGGTAAAAGAGATCAACGCTGACGAACAGGCCCTTGCCGCCAAAGAGGGCAGAGAACCTGTCTTGATGGAACATTTTAGCCCCCATTCACTCAGGCATAGCTTTGCTACGCGCTGTTTTGAGGCTGATTTGCCACCCAAAACGGTGCAAGCATTTCTAGGTCACGCAAGCGTCCAGTTGACGATGGACTTGTACACGCATGTTGCGGAGGACAAAAAGAAGGCTGATATGCAAAAGCTGGAAGTGCTGTACAAAACTATAAATTAACAAAATGCGGCCTACACGGTTTTGAGCCGTGTAGGCCGTATGCCACGAAAGGAGTTGTTCCCATGAGCGAAGAAAGCAAAAAATTATATCTGCTAACCATTCTAAGCGGAAAATGGCGGCTGGTAATCATTGAACAGCTATTTGAGGGAGAGAAGCAGTTTACAGACCTCAAAGGCTCTATTGCAGTTTCTTCAAAGGTGCTGAATGACAACTTGCAATTCCTAGTCAAAAATGGTATTATCAAGAGGTGTTCATATCCCACGTTCCCGCCCAAGGTCCAATACTCATTGTCCGAACGTGGCGAAAAACTTCGGCCCATCCTGGATTCAATTTACCAATGGAGCCTTGCAAACTATACCACTCCCACGGAAAAGGCAGAGGACGAGTTTTATAGTCTTTTCAAGTGATTGCAGAATAAAACTTGTGTACTTTTTGAGTACCAAGGGAAGGTTGAAACGCTGGAAGCCTTGCGGTGCAAGGGTTCTGGTCTTTTTTTGCCCAAAGTACGCACAATATTGTGGTATAGGCACCTGCCGGTAACGATTGGCAGGCCACCAGGGAAAATATGCGGCGGCGCGCCTTGACTGCGGCGAGGTGGATACGGTAAAATGGAGGTGCGAATCAGGAACAAAGGGGGAGAGGACATGGATACCAAAGCCTTGCCCGCCTGCCCGGTGGAGACGACGCTGACCCTCATCAGTGACAAATGGAAAGTGCTGATCCTGCGGGATCTCATGCCGGGGACCAAACGCTTTGGGGAGCTGAAGAAGTCCCTGGGCGGTGTGAGCCAGAAGGTGCTGACTGCCCAGCTCCGGCAGATGGAGGGCAGCGGCCTGCTGGTGCGGACGGTCTATCCAGAGGTGCCGCCGAGGGTCGAGTATACGCTGACCGAGCTGGGCTATAGCCTGAAGCCAGTCCTGGACGCCATGCAGAGCTGGGGAGAGGCCTATCAGTCCCTGCAAATACAAAATATATAATTCCTTTATTTTTATACAGATCCATCAAGAGGAGCATTGCCATGCCGATTTTTGCTGACCTGCACACCCACAGCACCGCCTCGGACGGGCAGTATACACCCACACAGCTCGTTGGGCTGGCCAAGCAGCGGGGCCTCTCCGTCCTTGCACTGACGGATCACGACACACTGGACGGCCTGGAGGAGGCTGTCCGGGCCGGGGAGGAGCTGGGCATCCAGGTCCTCCGGGGGGTAGAGCTGGGAGCAAAGGAGTACCGCAGCCTGCATATCCTGGGCTACGGCCTTTCCCCTGACGCACCGGGGCTCCAGTCGCTGTGCGGGCAGCTCCGGGCAGGGCGGGACGAGCGCAAGTACCGCATCATCCGCTATCTGCGGGAGAAGGGGGTGGACATCCCACTGGAGGAGGTGGAGGCGCTGGCCGGCGGGGATGTCATTGCCCGGCCCCACTTCGCCCAGGTAATGGTCCGGCATGGGTACGTGTCCACATCCCGGGAGGCCTTTGACCGCTACCTGGACACGGACGACTACCAGCGCATTGAGCGGTTTAAGGCGGACGCACGCACCTGTGTAGAGGCCATCCGGTCCGCCGGAGGGCAGGCCTCCCTGGCCCACCCCTACCAGCTCAAGCTAGAGGACAGCGCCTTAGAGGCCCTGGTCCAGGAGCTGGCCGGGTATGGGCTGGCCGCCATCGAGTGCTTCTACCCCCTGCACACACCGCAGCAGCAGGCATTCTATCTCCAGCTGGCCGCGCGCTACGGCCTGCATGTCACCGGCGGCAGCGATTTCCATGGTGAGCGTGTAAAGCCGGATATCGCCTTGGCAGCATTGGAGCTGGACACCAGCTGGCTGACAGACATCCGCCCATAGAGCGCGGTAAACCTGCGCCTGTGAAGGGAAGGGACCGGGCTGCCGCACTGGCAGCCTGGTCCCTCTAACCTGCCCTACGGAGGCGGGCAATCAGCTATGGATGGACTCGTATTCAAACTCGAAGACGGTTCCGTTGGAGGCGTCAATCTCCATCTCATACTCCATCATGTTATAAATGATCTCAACCTCGTAGACCATCCGGCCATCGTCATGGTCCAGCTCCAGCTTCACAATATTGGACGCTGCCGCGCCGGGTACCTTGGCCAGAGCAATCTCCCTCGCCCTCTCCAGGCTGATGGTGGTCCCAGTGGAAGTGGGGGGCGTGTAGTGCTCCGCGTCATAGTCGAAGCTGCGCACCTCGCCAGTAACCGCGTCAATCTCATAGTCGTATTCCTTGTAGTCGCTGGTATAGAACTCAATGTCGTACACCTGGCGGCCATCCTCCCACTCCAGCTCCTGCTGGATGAACGTGACCTGCCCGGCCGTCAGGCCTGCATGGGTGAGGGCCTTCGCCTTCGCATCCTCCATGGAGATCAGCCCATTGCCGGCAGCTGGAGGCGTCGTGGTACCCGTCGCAGGGGGTGTGCTGCCGCCAGAGAAGGTATCCGCATCGGTGACGAGGGAGCCGGACAGGGTAACGGTCTGGGTCGCGCTGTCCCAGGACACATCCTTCCCCATCAGTTCGCCGATGGCCCGGATCGGGAGGTAGGTGGAGCCTGCGGAGAGCATCGGATAGACCGGCTGGCCCTTTGCGTCGGTAAAGGTGCGCTTGGTGCTGTCTACCACGACGGTGAAGTCGTCACGCAGCTCAACCGAAACATCCTTGGCGCTGGCGCCGGTATCCGGCGTACCGGAAGAGGCCGGGGCGGTGCGCGTACCGGAGAGGGTGACGGTCTTGGTGTCCTGGTTCCAGTCCACATTCTTCCCCATCAGCTCACCGATGGCCCGTACCGGGAGATAGGTCGTGCCGTTATAGAGAATGGGGTGGACCTGCTGGCTGCTGGCATTGTAAAACGTCCGCTCACTGCCTTCGATGACAATGGTGATGTCAGGCCGGAGCCGGGCTGTCACCGCAGCGGTTGCCCGGCCCCTTCCGCCAAGCACTGCCGCCGCCAGAAAGGCGCATAGGAGCAGCAGTCCGGTATATCTGATGGTCCTCTTGGAATTGGCTGTCAACATAGAAAATCCTCCTTTATATTTTTGTATGATTACAAAACAGGCCTGCGCCTATTTATGCTTGCCTTGGAAAAACAGGGCCAGGGTGCCGGGGCCAGAGTGGTTGCCGATGACCGGGCCCACATAGTTGATCTCCAGACGATCCACCGGATACTTTGCCTTGACCTCCTCCCCCAGTGCCTTGGCCTCCTCGCCGCACCCGCCGTGGCTGATGAACACGACGGAGGGGTCCTCCACCAGTTCATCCATCTTGTCCAGCAGGGTCTTGATGGACGCCTTACGTCCGCGGACCTTCTCCATCGGGATCAGACGTCCCTCATCATCCACATGGAGCACCGGCTTCATTTGCAGCATCGTACCAAACAGGGCCGCTGCCGCGGACACCCGCCCACCCCGTTTGAGGTGGTTGAGGTCATCCACCGTGAACCAGTGGCAGATATGCCCTTTCTTCTGCTCCACAAAGTCCCGGACATCCTCAATGGATTTGCCCTTGCGCTTTTCCTGGACAGCCAGATACACCAGCAGACCCTGGCCCATGGAGGCAGCGCGGCTGTCCACCACAAGGATCTTTCTGTCCGGATGGTCAGAGAGCACCTCCTGGGCCGCAATGCAGGCGGACTGATAGGTGGTGGACAGACAGGAGGAAAAGTTCATGCAGAGGATATCCCTGCCAGCCGCCGCCAGGGGCTCCATCACCTCGTGGAACGCGCCTACGCTGACGGCTGAGGTAGTTCCCAGGGAACCGCTGCGCAGCTTTTCATAGAAGGTATCCGGCGCAATATCCCGGTTGTCCGGGTAGTTAAAATATTCCTTTCCCTCCATGGTAAAGGACAGGGGCAGGACTGACAGTTCCAGTTCCTGCACCATCTGGGCGGTAAGATCGCAGCAGCTGTCGGTCAGGATGGTAAAATCTTGCATATCATTGCTCCTTTCGCAGGCGCCAGCCCTGTCAAAGGCTATCAGGCCATACTTTGTCAAATTATATTATAGCATATTTCCTACCAGACGCAAGGGAAAATTGGATGGAACACCGCGCCACCCGGAGAGGGCGTCAATTTCCATAAATTCCCCGCCCGGCCCAGGGTAGTTTCCCGTCATTTTCGCCAAATGTCAAGACTAAATTACAAAATATCATAAAAAGTTTTTAATTGTCCGAAAAAATAGGGGTGCCGCACAGCGCGGCATCCCCATTTTTGTGCCCTATCGGCTCCCTGCGGTGCAAGAATGGCGCAAAGAATAGACCGGCGGCCCTGGAGGCGTCCGGCCTGGTCGTTTTCCCGTGTTCAACCGATCAGGCCGCCACGGTCATATATTCATCATAAAGCATTTGCGGCGTTTTCCAGCCTAGGATCCGGCGCGGATAGTTGGCCAGCCATTCCTCCACCCGCGCCACCGCCGCCGCCGTGATGGTGTCGAAGTTGGTCCCCTTTGGGAAAAACCGTCTAATGATCCGGTTCATGTTCTCATTGGATCCCCGTTCATAGGCGGAATACGGATGGCAATAATAAATTTTCGTGCGCGGTTTCCTGGCCCTCTTTGATTTCTCCATCCCCTTGCAGTCCTGGAACTCGCACCCATTATCTACTGTGATAGACCGGAAAACCTCCCGGAACTTTGCGCCCATGCGGCGCTCCATGCGGTCCAGTGCCCGGACCACGCTTTCCATGGTATGATCAGGCACCCGGATAATAAGGGGGTAGCGGGTCAGCCGCTCGGTCAAGACCACCAGGGCCGCCTTGCTGCCCTTGCACCCCATAACGCTGTCCATTTCCCAGTTTCCGAAAGTTTCCCGGCTGTTGATCTCCTCCGGGCGCTGTTCGATGGTGTCCCCCTTGGCCGGTCTGGCCCGGTTATTGTCGCCCGCTTTCCGCCCCTCGTTCCGCCGCTCCCCTTTATACAGCAGATCCGCCTCGGTCAAGTTCAGGAAAATGTCCCCCCGATAAATCCAGTTGTAAAGGGTGGTTTCACAGATTTCTGTATCAAACTTTTTCCCGTCGATCTTGATTTGTGCCAGGGCGGCACCGGGGGACCGCTTTTTATTTATGATCTGGTCCTCTATGTACTCCACAAAAGCAAAATCTTTCCCCAGCTTAATGTCCGGCCCTTTGGCCCTCAAATTTTCCTGGTATTTCCGCTCCGCCACGTCTGCGCAGTATCTTTCCACAAATTCGTATTCGCTGGTTTGCTGAACGCACATTCCCCGCGCCAGTTCGTTATAGATTGTTTTTTTACACTTTCCCAGCATGGCGGCGATCTCCGCCGGCTTTGCTCCGGTCCGCAGGGCGCCCTCAATTTTCAGGCGATCCTCCCATTGGATTTGTTTGCTCCCCTTGTGGTTCATAGCGGCCTCCTTTTGGCATGACAAAACCGGCGCGGTACAATACCACGCCGGTTTCACTCTCTCCCCAGCAGCCACAACACGGAAACGTCTAAAATATCCGCTATTGTGGTAACTTCATAATCCGCCACATACCTGCTGCCGCTCTCGATCCTGCTTATGCTGTCCCGCTCCATTGGGATCCCTGTTAGTTGTAACTGTCTGCATAAATCAGATTGTGAAAAGCGTTTTGCCAGGCGGGCCAGCCTTATGCGATCACCACAAATATTTCTTTTCCCGTGAAATGTGTATGCCCTCATAATTCCCTCCAGCCGCCGAAATAATCAAAATTTTTCTTAATATTACCACGGTTCTGTTTTTAGACCCGTTGGAATATTCAGCAACAAAAAATTTTGTATTTCAGCGTATGGAGGAGGGCCGAAAGTGTCCCGGCCCTCTCTTTTTACTCCTCCGGCGGTTCTTCCCCCAGGACCTCCGCCGCCAGCTTGTCCATGGCTTGCTCCATAAATTTGTTTACGCTGCACCCCATGGCCGCCGCCGCCGCTTTATAGCGATCCTTTTTCCCGCGTTTGACATATCCGGCCAGCCGATCATAAGTCTTTTCGTTAAATTCCCGCTTGTAGTCCGTGGCGCTCATTCCGTTTTCCTTTTTGGGTCTGCCCATTTTTATCACCTCGCCGTCATTGTACCATACTTTTTCATTTTTATCTATTGTTAGATTCCAATAAAAATCTAACGTTAGATTTGTTTGTTTTGTCACTTGTTTTCATCTAACGTTAGATGTATAATATAGACAGTTCAAGAGAGACACAGCCGCCTGGTTGCCGGGGCGTAGAGTACGGCAACGGTCAACCTCCCGGACCAACACGGAAAGGGCACCGACACGGACCACACCACACACCACCCGTTAAAATATGGAGGTTTTGAATATGTTTACTTTTGAAATTGGCAAGAAATACTTTGACACCAGCGCCTGCGATCATAACTGTGTTTTCGTTATCGAGATCACAAAACGCACCGCCAAAACCGTGACTTTCCTGCGGGACGGGAAAGAGCGCCGGGCGAAGATCCACGCCGATGATCAGGGTGAATTTATCATCCCGGACCGTTACAGCATGGCCCCCGTGTTCCGGGCCAGCCGGGAATATGTGGAGGCCCCCGTGGAGGAGGCCCCCACCACCCCGGACCCCGTGTCCGCCTATATCCCCCAGGCCCTCCAGCCCGCGCCCCAGCCCGCCATTGTTATGGTTGGCCAGCCCGTCCTCTGTATCTGCGGGGCCATGTTTCCCCCGGTGGGCGGCGTCATTATCGGGTTTGTTGACAGGGAGGCCACCCGCTGGACCCCCGCCGCCACCATGGCGGTGGTCAGGTGGGAGGACGGACGCCAGGACTTCCACAAACTTTCCGAGATCCACCCCCAGGGGTGGCGCAGCCAGAACGGCAGTGGCCTGGGCGTGTTCTTTGCCCGCTAAAATCACATAGCCGGGCCGGGCGGCTACTTCCCGGCAGAAAGGAACGGTACAGCATGAAAAAGCGTTATTATAAGGCCGTGGCCACAGTCACCGACGGGGTGCGGGTGTGGGACGTTGTGATCTATTCCCATTATGAAAGCATGGAGGAGGCGCAGGCCGGAATTGACAGCTTTGCTTCCCACGGTTACAACATTCTGAAAACCTGGATCGAGTAAATGCACCCCGGCCAGTTCTCTGGCCGGGGTTTTATATCTAATGTCAGATTATATAAAATTCTAACGTTAGATTTGTTTGTTTTACCGCTTGTTTTAATCTAACGTTAGATGTATAATATAGACAGTTCAAGAGGAAAGGGGGTGGACGGATGGCAAAGGGCAAGAAAAAGCGCCGCAGGCAAAAGCCCACGGCGCAACCCAAAAGAATGGACAGTCTGGCCGACAACATTCTGGCGGGTATTATCTCCGGCCTGATAGTCTTAGCAATCCAGAAATTGCTTGACTGGTAAAGGCCAGGGGTGTGGGGTCCCTAAACCCCACACCCCAAACTATAACGAAACCCCATTCATTTGTCAATAGGAGGGCGCAAGAATGAAATTTATAATTTCCCTGGCCATTTTCGTGGTCGTGTTTGTTCCAGTAAAATATGGGATCCAGGCGGTCCGCCGGTATCTCAAAGGGAGGAGGGGCCAGAAATGAAAAAGCTGGAAATGATGGCGCGGGAAACGCTCAAAAACTCCAGCCTGGAAAAGCTGCTTGATTTGTGGGAACTCACCGACACGCTGAAATGTCCCCAGGTTCCCACGGTGCGCGGATGGTTGATGGACGAAATAGAACGCCGAAACCCGGACGGGTTCGACGCCTGGCTGGACCAGGACGCCCCGGAAGATCAGGACCTCCGCCGCTATGTTCTGGCCTGATATAAAGGACCCCCGGCAGCGCCGGGGGTCCTTCCTTTACTCTTTCCGATCCTCCAGGCGGGTGATCTGCTCCAGCATTTGCCGGAACTTATCAAACCCGAACATGGCCGCAAAAGCCACAAAAAAGCCCAGCGCCACGGCAGCGGCCACCATGTACCACACAATGGGCACCCCCTTGATCTGGCACACAGCGAAGAATACCAGTAAAGTCACGGCCATGGCCACGATAAAGGCCAGCAGGTTGGTGGGCACCTTGCCCATGGTGAACTGCTTGGCCACCTCCACAATGATGTTAGTGATCACCATAAGGATCAGCACCGCCAGCAGGATGGCCGAAAGAACGGCGGGAATGTTCTGCAATTCCATGTTTATGTCCTCCTAAAAGTTTATTTCACAGCCCCGCCCAGGGCGCACAGCAGCGCGTCCAGGCTGGGGAGCGTGCGATAATTGGCCAGCCAATAGTCCGGCGTGTTGACCACGCCAGCGGCCACCAGGGCGGCCACGCCCTCCTCCGGTGTGGCGGTGCGGGTTCCGGCCTTGTTGATCTTCTCCGCCGCTTGGATCAGCAGGCGGTCCAAATACTTGACCTTGCCGGACGCTGCGGCGGTATTCCAATAGTCCGGGGAATTGATTACGCCCAGCCGGGCCAGCTTGGCCACAGCTGCCGCCGCCTCTGTCAAATAGATCACTTGGCCCACCCGGATCAGATTTTTGTTTTGGATCCCGTTGATGGCCGCCAGGGCGTCCGCAGTGGTGCCGTATTTGGCC
Organism: uncultured Oscillospiraceae bacterium; assembly: GCA_910583885.1. Lineage (GTDB taxonomy): Bacteria > Bacillota > Clostridia > Oscillospirales > Oscillospiraceae > Pelethomonas. The sequence continues at coordinate 50,491 of CAJUAC010000011.1, forward strand.
GCAATCTTGCCCAGGGTATCACCCGCCACAACGGTGTGGGCGGTGCCCTGGACCGCGCTGGAGGCCGTTGTGGTGCTGCTGGTGGTCCCGCCCAGCTTTTTGGCAATCGCCGCAAAATCCGGGCAGATAAACCCGCGTATGTAGCGGCCATTTATGGCCATGGTCCGGGTGCCTACCTTGCCGCCGGTCATGTTTCCCTCTGTCACTACAAAGGACCCGGCGGAAACTTTGGACACGATCCCGATGTGGTCCCCGGCCCCGGTGCAATCGCCCACGCCGTTGTCGTCCCAGTCATACACGCAGGCGTCCCCGATCTTGGGCGTGTGGGCGTCGTTCTCTACCCATATACCCAGCTTTTTGGCCACCAGCGTGTATTTTTCCACGCCGCACTCGGTCCCGGTGTACTCCGCAATCCCAGCCCGGATATAGGCCGCGCTGACCGTAGTGGCACAGTAGGCGTCATTTACCTGGACCTTATAGCCCCGCGCCAGGGGCTTGTGGTTGTTGTAGATCTCCAAAATGTCCAGGTGCTTGGCGGTTCCTTTGGTGGCTCCGATCCATGCGTTGATGGTGTCCACCACTTTCTGGCGCAGTTCATTCTCTGTCATTTGTGTGGTTGTCCCCCTTTTATATGCCCACGTCTGGCGGCTCCTCCCGCTCGGTGGGCGGCTCCGCCGGGGCGGTCCACGGTCCGCTCCCGTTTGTTTTGGCGGCCTCTGCCGCCTTGTCCTTGTTAGTCTTTATCCAGCCCATGACGCCGTTTTCCAGGCCGCAGACGCCGAACATGCAGGCGGTCAGGGTGGACGGCTCCCCGCCCGTATGCCAAAACACGGCCAGGTCCGCCACGGCATAGGCCACCAGGATCACGGCCTCCAGGATCAGCACCTTGTCCATGACGCCCACCTTTTCCCGCTGCCCGCCGCCGTCCCTCTGGAGGCGGCGGGCGCGGTACAGACGCGGTGCTATGATATGACACAGCAGGAAACCCAGCGCGGTCCCCACCGCCATGGCCAGCACGGCCACCGTAATGGTACGGGTCATGCTCCCGCTCCCATTGTCAGCAGATGGATCAAACCATAGCCCAGGGCGGCGGCCAGCACCCCCAGCACTCCATAGAACAGTTTTTCCACCATGCCGTCCCACTTTTTGCCCGGTTTCTTTTCGATGGCGTCCACTTTGGTCCCCAGCGCGGTCACGTCCTCCTTGATCTCCGCCATGGTTTCCGTCTGGTGCCGCTGCTCCGTCGCCATGACCTCCACAGCGGTGGTCAGGCGTTGGAGCGTGTCCACCTTTTCCTCCACGTCGTTCAGGCGGTGGGTGTTGGATTTGCTGCGTTCCTCCACCCGTGTCAGCCTGGCCTCCACTTCCTGCTCATTCATGCCTCACACCTCCAATTTTTCAACGGGGCCGCCGATGGCCTCCGCGTATTTTTGCCGTAGTGCGGCGATCTCCTCCGCACGGGTCAGGGCGTCATGCTGGGCCAGTTCCATGGCCTGGGCCTGGATGATCACATTTTGCTGGTCAATGATGGCGCACAGATCCATGATCAGCCTAGCATTATTCACCGTCACCGCCACCCATGGCGGCATACTCCGCCGTCACGTCCTTCTTGACCTGCTCCGCAAAGTCGAAAAACGCCTGGTACTCCTCCGGCTTGGTGTCTTTCTGGCGCAGGATCGCGATCTGGTCGTCCACGCTGTACCTGGTATTGATCACCTTGGCGATCATCTGCTCACGGTTGATCCTCATGTTCTGGTTTTCCATTTTTCGCTGCCTCCCAAATTATTGTAGTTTGCACCTTGGCGCCGCCGCCCTAAACAGTTCACGGAATAGCTTGTCCATGCGCTGGACGGCTTTTCTGCCGCCCCGGTGCAGGGCGTAGCCTTTCCATGACCCGTATGCCGCCGCCGCGTCCTCCACGGTCATTTCTCCAGCTGCCACTTTTGCGGCAAACTTTTTTAACCGCCGCCGTTGTCTGGTGATACTCTCCCGGCACATTCTCCGCTCAACCTTTCCCGTTTCTGTCAGCCGGTGCTTTGCTTTTAGAAACTTGAAACCATGCCGGATCGGGACGATCCTGGTTTTTCTTTTGTTGACCGAAATGCCCAGCGGTTCGCAAAATGAGATTATAAGATCCACCGCCTCCTTTGCCTCTTTCTTTGTCCGAAATAACATATAGCCGTCGTCCATGTATCTGGCATACCAGCGCACGCGCAAAACCTGTTTGATAAAATGATCCAGGCTATTGGGATAACTCACCGCCGTGATCTGTGAAACTTGACTTCCTAACCCCAGGCTTTTCCCGGTGTACTGTTCCGCGTCCTGTCGTTTTACCCTCTGCCAGTTTGTTTCCGCTGTCGGATAGCCGAACGGAATTACAAAATCTTTCAAAAGCCGCAGGATCCGGCAGTCCCGAAATGCTCTTGAATACACGGCGAAACATTCCTGGTGCAGGATATTGTCAAAATATCCCGAAAAATCGAATACCACCGCCCACCCGTCATTGCTGAAACCGTTGGCTCTGTAAAACTGCTGCAGGTGTGCAGTCAGGCGGTCCATGCTCCGGTCCACGCCCTTGCCCTCCAGACAGGCCCCATTGTCATAAATCAGGCTACGGCCCAGCATGGGCACCAGGGCGTTGTCGCAGGTGCTCCGCTGTACCACTCTTTCCGAATAGTGGACGCTGCGAATATGCCGCAGTTTCCCGCGCTCTATGGCGTCAAACTCCACAAAGCCCTTTGTGATGTTCTCCCCGGCCTCCAGCTTTTGGTGTGTTTCCTCCATGTTCCGCAGCAGGTTCATTTGATACCGCTGGACACTGGTTTTCCAACTGACATTCCGCATAGATTTCTGGTTGCCCCGGTATAGCGATTTATACCGGACTATGTTTTCCATCCGGTCATTTTCGGCATATCGTTCCCACTTCTTTTTCTCTCTGGCGGCTTTCCGCCTCTGGTATCTGGCCTCCCGCCGCCTCTCCAGTGAAGTCATGCCAATGTCTCCTTTTGGTTTGTGAACCTTGTACGGCAGGCCCGCCCCGCCGGGTCGCCACTCCCGGCGCGTTGGGTGTGTCTTTAAGAAATAGCCGCGTAATGATACCGGGCATGAAACTGGCGTGGTACACACAGACACGCCGGCCATGCACGAAAGCGTCCGCCCGATCATATCAAGGCCCAAATTTACCCTTGCGGGATGGTCATGCGCTCCTTCCAAATAAAAATTGATTTTTGAAAATCAGGCACGGCTTTCAGCGCCATTTCTGGCGTTTACTCGGTCTGGCCCAGCCTTTACGGCTGTATTGGAATCACAGCGGCGCGTAGATCCCGGCGTTCGTGGCCACGTTGTTGGTGGCGTTGCCGTTGTTGTTGACATAGCAGACGTTGGTGGCGGACTGGCGCCTGGCGGACGCCTCCCACCAGTTGCAGCGGCCACCGCAACGACGGTTTATTCAGCGCATAACCAATACAAAATCAGGGCTCTTTATCCTTGAATTTTGCTATAAATTTATTGTCCGATTTCCTCCAGCCCCGCAGCAGGGACCCCTCTTTGATCAGCAGTTCCGTGACCGGCTGGAATTTATCGGGATTGACCGGCAGGGTTGTGAGTATGTACTGCAAAAGCTGGAGGATTTGCTCCACGGTGATAATGGCCCGCGTCTGATAGTCCCGGCGTATTTCCGCCTCCCGTAAATTTTGCGGGTATATGGTATTCGCCGCCGTGATGTAGTCGATCAATTTTATAATCTTCTCCACCATGGGAAACGTGAACACGGGCCGCCACCGTTTCGGCACGATCTTTTCATTCATTACAAACCGGGTCAGTTCTGCCCGGATAATCGTTGCCGTGTGGTAAAATTCCAGCTGACTTTCGCCGCGTTTATTTTTAAGTACGCTCATTTCCCCGCCCTCCTGTTCGTTTGGCCCATCCCGCCCCACATGGGGGCGGGATGGTTCCGATTAACCGATACGGAAGCACAGCGGCGCGTAGATCCCGGCGTACGTGGCCACGGTGTAGGTGGCGTAGCCGTGGTAGTGGACATAGCAGACGTTGGTGGCGGACTGGCGCCTGGCGGACGCCTCCCACCAGTCGCAGCGGCCACCGCCGTTCCCCGCACCCTTGATAATGTGCTTTGCCCCGCCGTAGAAAATCGGGTACTGGAGATTGCAGCCACCGCCGCCGGTCCATCCCGCGTCGCCGTCGCTCCAGAATGTATTACCAAACACTTCCACCTCGGTGGGCAGCCACAGCTTGCCCATGGTGTTCCAGTCCCACCCTGTATCGCTCTCCAGCGCCCCGGCCTCAGAAAAACGACGCTCCAGCAGGGCGATCTTTTCCACAATGCAGGGTTTCAGGTCGGCTGGCAGGGTGGCCACCACGCCGGTGGTGTCGTCGTTCAAGGTCTGGAACAGCTTGGAGGCCCGCCATGGGTTTGGCTCGGCCTGGGTGCCATTGTTGGTGTTGGTATCATTGAACACCTTGGTTCCGGCCAGGCAGTCGCGGGAAATAAAATCAATGTGGTGGCCGATCATGGTGGGATAGCCGCACTTGTAATACTGGTCAATGCCAGCCACCTCCATGATCACCACCTCGCCGGTGGTCAGGGTAATGGGCTTATAGTCACCAATGTGGATCCCGGCAAAATTCCCGGCCAGGATCTTAGCCCGCAGGTTGGCCCAGCTGTCGGTCAGTTCCTTGCCGTAGGGGACCCCGCCCGCCAGAAACGTGTCCTTGAAAAACTCGGTTGCCGCATCGAACGGCGCCCGCCCGGTGCCCTTGGCGTCCGTATCCACCAACATGGTGTCCGCACCCGTCAGACTGGTGATTTTTTGCAGTTCGTTGGTTTTAATGCTCATTGTGTCGTCCTCCTGTTAAAGTATTTTGACAGCGGAAATGTCCGCGCTGTCTCTGGTTGTAATTGCCGCCCCATTTCTCCCCGCCAGTGGTGCGGCCAGACTGCCGGACATGATGGCGTTTCTAAGTTCCTGGAGGCGGCGGGTATAGTCCGCCCTCATGTCGTCGATCAGCTGGAACAGCAGGGCGGCCTCGTTCCCGCTCATGGATCCGCCGGGGTCCTGTTCGCTCTCTGTGCTTTTTTTATAGGCGGAAATACCGGCGCCGTCCCTGGTTACGATTTCCTCCCCGTTCCTATCTGCCAGCGGCGTATAAACCCGCCCGGTCAGGATTTCCCCGGCGATTTGTCCATAAATCTGCGGAATAACGGCAGCGGTGCAATATTCCGCCACGTCCTGGGCGGTCATCCACGCCTCTGCCGGATAGCCCAGGGCCACCTCAATTCCTGCGGTCACAGTGATGGAAACTTGATAGCGGCGCACGTCCGGGGCCATGCCCTGGGTGTATGCGCTGACATACTGCTTTGCGTCGCCTAGGGATCCATAGTAGACCATGACATTTTCCCGCGTGTCCGGGTCCTTGGCGTAGATGGCAAAGCCGCCGATCCAGAAACCCACGGCCAGGCCGCCGTTTAAGTCGCTGCGATATTCTACCGTCATGGTGGCCGTGCTGTCCTTTACCGTGGGCACGGTGCTGGTTCCGGCAGGCCCCGGATCAATGGGGGCAGTCAGTTTTCTGGCCGCGTCCGCGCTGTCTGCCGTTCCCTTTTCCATGACCACGCCGGACAGTTCCAGTGTTTGCCCCGCCACCATTTTGGCCAGCAGGCGGTTTCCGGCCTCTGTAATTACAAAACCGTAAAACATGGTTTCCTCCTTTTACCCTGCCGCCGGCATAGCGGTGGCGGCGATTGTTCCGAAAATGCCGGCGGCGTATGCGTTGGCGTTCATCCCGTATTCCGTCCCCGCCTCCGGCAAAGTGGTGGCGGTGAAAGAATCAAAAGCGCCCCCCATTTGAATCTCTGCTGTCAGCGGATATTCCTTTTTCATTTCCGGCAGGGGCGTGGACATATACCCGCGCCCCATTCTGCTGATAAAGTTCAGGATCTCCGCCTCGAAGGTGGAGAGGGTGATCACGCCGTCCAGCCAGCTGGACAGGCGCTTGACGCTCCCCAGGACCCGCCGGAACTCCTCCAGGTCCTCCGGGTTGATCTGTCCGCCGTTCTGCCCTACACAGGCGCGGAAATGGTGCGGGTCCCCGCCGTAGGTATACCACTCCTCTATGTAACCAGCCCCGAAAATAATTTCTATGATCCTGTTACACGCCGCCGGGGTCCCCAGGTGCGCGTAAAATGCCAGTGTCCCCTCCACCAGTGCCCGTTTGACCTCAATGGAAAATTTTTGGTTGTAGGCAGGGGTCTGCAACTCCACCGCCAGCACGTCCAGAATTTTCTCCGGCATGGAGGCCACGGCGGCGTAAATATGCACCCCGTCCGCGTATGCGCACAGCTTTTCAATTTGACGGCCCAGGGCATAGGCAAAAGCCTGGGTTTCCAGTTGACTGGCCAGGTTCTCCGGCATAATGTCCGTGAAACGGCTGCCCCGTAGGTCAATCATCCTCCAGCCCTCCATATTGGACCGCCTGGGCCTCCAGGACCGGCACAGACTTGGCGCCCACGATCTGGTGGGCCGGGGCGGTCACTTCCACCCGTTTGGCCCCCGCCGCCATGACCAGCTGCCGCAGTTTATCCGGGTTAATGTCCCGCCCTATTGTTCGCTGCCATACCGTAAAATCGGCCACAGCTGCGGCCACCGCCTCCTGGATGGCCACGGCCCGGTTGCTGTCGCTGCGGTTGATATAATAGGTCAGATTCACGGAATAGCCTATTTCCTCCGGGGCGGCCACTGTCACCAGGTCCGTCATGGGCCGGATATTGTTATCCCGCAGGTAGTTCTGCAGGCCGGTGATCATCTCCTCCGGCGGCGTTGTTCCGTCTGCCATAAGGAAATAAATATCCACGGTTCCCGCCGCCTGTTCGCTGACCACCACCACGTCCCCCACGTTTACGCTGTACTTTTTGGCGTGGTATTTGTAATTTGCCTCCGGCCCTGCGGTGGAATAGGATCCGGGGAACAGATAAACCCGCTCCGCCAGGTGGTCGTCGCTCTCGATTTCCGCGCCGCCTGCGGTCACGGTGATATTGGACACGCTGGCCATGTATGGGATCGGGTCCACCAGTATGGACAGTTTCCCCACGGCCAGGCCGTCCCCCACAGGGCCGGTCACAGTACAGGACGCGGGCACGTCCACCGTCATTTCCCCCGCCGGAATCTCCATATATTTTGTGGTTTCAAAATACACGGACCAGTCCGGCACCGCTGCCCTGGTGCCCACCGGGATCCCCGTGACCGCTCCCCGCGCCGCCGAAAGAGTAAAGCGCAGGGTGGTGGTTGCCGCCGCCGCCGGTTCGCGGGTTAGGCCCTTAAAGGCCGCCAGGTGGTCCAGAAAATCGGAATAGCTGTATTTCAAAAGGTTTTGCTTGCCCGCTCGGTCAATGTACTGCAGGGCGTGGTAGATTTGGGCTGCCGCTGCGTATAACTCCATTCGGTGGGGGCTGGCGCGGTCCAGTGTTAGCGGGCGGCCAGTGGCCTGTGTCATAAACGCCTCATAGTCCGCCACCATTTCCCTGCGTATGTCCTCCACTGTTGCCCCGTCAATGAAACTAACGTCCGGCAGGTTTTTAACCACTGAAATGTCAGGCACGGGTGATCACCACCTTTGGCTTGATGTGCCCTTGTTCTCCATACTCCCATGCGGTTTCATAGACCCGCACCCATGGGATAAACTGCGGGACCTTTTTGGTTACTTCCGCCGTGTAAAGGCTCTTTACCACCTCCGGTGGCTTGTCCACAAAATTCATTTGGATCCCAAACTCCCGATCCAGCGGCATAGTTCCCGCCTGGGTTGACAGCAGCAGGGCCAGCTGCCGGTCCAGGTCCGCCAGTTTGTCGTCCTGGAATGTGTATTCCAGTTTGAAGTCAAACAAAAGCGTGTTGGTTCCGTGTGTCATGTGTATTCCTCCAGGGTAATGGTCAGGTTTGCCCTTGCCAGTTCTCCGTGGCGGTACATAGGCCCCCACGTTTCACTGGAGGAGGTCAGGCGGAACGGATGGCGGCCCACCGGCCTGCATTTCAGGATCAAATACTCCGCGTCGCCGCTCTCCACCATGCGCTCTACCAGTTCCAGCATTTTGCGGGGCTTGACGCCCAGGCTGGCGGACACGGTAATGGGCAGGGTGATCTTTTGATTGCCCGGCCCCAAAAATTCCGGCTTTGGCTTTACGCCCATAACTTCATGTTCCACCCAGCGCCCGGACACGTCGCGGGTCATTCCGCTAAAGGTCAAAACCGTCTTGTCGCTGACCTCAAAAACGATAGGCCCCAGTATTCCAATGGCCACGGCCTCACCCTCCTATTCTCACATTTGGGCTGCCGCCCTGGACCGTCCCGCCGATGGAAACGGCGTCCCCGATCCTGGCCGCTGGCCTCCCGTTGATGAACACGGTGGAACTGCCGGCGGCGATCACGTCCTGGTGTCCGGGGTGCGAAACACAGCCATGGTTGGAATAGTGATCCCCCACGCGGCCCGCGCCCAGCTTGTTAATGTTCACGTTTGGGCTGAACTCCACCAAGGGGACCGGCGGGCAGTTGTCGTGTCCGGTGCATTGGTCCCCGTTCCGTGTTGCTGCTGGCATGGTCTCCGCCTCCTTTTCGTCGTCGCAAAGTTCGCTATACTCGGAACGGCCTGCGGCCATTCCTCGCACCGCTCCCTTGCTCCTCCTCTCCCCATGCGGCAGGCCGCACGGGGACCCCTTAATTTAGGTCTATGGTCTTTCCGTTGATGGTGATAGCACCGCCCGCCGTAATGTTCAGGGTGCCGTCACAGTGGATCGTCAGGTCCTGGGTCTTTCCGTCATAGCGGATCATGGCCACACCTGCGGCGCGGTCCATGTCCAGGCGGTACAGCTTTTCTGCCCCCTCCGGGGGCTTGGTCTTTTCGCTCCAGGGGCGGCCCAGGACCACCCCGGCCTCGCTGCCGTTGGACAGGTGGAGGACTAAAACCTGGTCGCCCACCTCCGGCATACTGTAAACCCCGGAAAAAACCGTGGACAGTATGGGGATCATGCGGGTTACGTCGTCGTCCTTTTCGTGGTACACCACCCGCACCATACCGGCGGTGTGGTCCACGTCGGAAACCTTGCCCAGCCGGATCTCCTTTCCCATGGCCGCCTCCTTTCCTCATTCCACCAGGGACAGATCCAGGTCCATGGTATACCCCCCGCCGATATGGTGGGTGATCTGGTCCGCGTAATACTTGCCAGACAGTTTCCCCATGTCCTGGACTGCCACGCACTGGGAGGCCACCAGGGAGGCGTTGCCCATGATGGTCAGGGACAGTTTTGCCGCGCCATGGTTGGCATTTGCCACCGCCGCCTTGATCTTGCGCTCCGCGTCTGCTTTGTTGTCCGCCTTGCCGGACAGTTTCAGGATCCTGGGGCCACCGCCCACGTTGACCTTTATTTCCTCCTCGGTGGAGGGGTCCGTGTAGGTGTATTCCCCGCCGGTGTAGGTCCCGGCCAGCTTTTCGTTACTGCTCCAGGACTGGATCATGTCCGGGGTTATGATGGCCACCGGCCCCTTGGCCTTGTATGCCTCCCGGTCAAAAACCACGATCTTTTTGGAATAGACTTTCATGGCCAGGCCGTAGGTGCTGCACAGGTCCATGAAAAAATTGCAGTCTGTTTGTTCTGATTGCTCTATGGTCTTGATCTGAATGGGGCCGCCCTCCACGTCATAGACCAGGGCTACGCCCGCCCGGCCCGCGATCTCTTTTCCGATCTCCTCCACGGTCACGTTTTCCCAGGTTTTGCTCCGCTCGGTTTCCCGGAAAGAACTGTCCGCAGGAACGGACACGCCGGAAATGGTCCCCGCTATGGGCCAGCCGGAAAAGCTGAAATTATCCAGCACAAAGGACCCACAGGGCAGGATCTTGGTGTCACCCGGCCCGGTCCAGTTGGTGGCCTTGATGGTGGCCGCCAGGGTGTCCCCGACGGCAGGAAACCACGGGCCGATCCATTTCCCGGCCCGGTCATGGATTGAAACGTCCAGGCTGTCCGCCTCTCCGCTGGCCGGGTCCGTATAGGTCACGTCCTTTTGGTAGCCGTCCATTTTGGTGGTCACGGCTGCGCCGTTCCATATCAGATCCACATACGCCCGCCGCGTCCTCATGCCTCGGTCCTCCATATGGGCAGATTATCCGCCGTGCTATCCTCCGGCGGGTCCGGCGTCTGGAGGACCACCCCCGCCGGAAACCGGAACGTGTCCAGGTGTGGGTGGTTATGCTCCATCAGCCAGCCGGTATATTTCACGCTGCCATATACCTGGTGTGCAATAGCGTCCCAGGCGTCCCCCTGCCGGGTGGTGTATGTGCCCGCCATGGTCCGCTCCTCCTTAATGCGTGGGCGCCCTCAAATTCTTGCGGCGCTCCTCCGCTTTCATTTGCTGGTATAGCCGTTTGAACTCTGCAAAACTGATTTGTCCAGCCTCCTTTGCCTGCTCCGGGGTGGTGGGGCCGTAGAAGTTGAACACGGGGGCAAACGTGATCGTGTCCACGCCTCCGCCCGGCGGGTTCTGGCCGCCCTCCTGGGGTGGGCTGTCGTTGCCTCCGCC